>JACDHG010000013.1 GCA_013821195.1 Propionibacteriales bacterium | reverse complement strand
GGTGCACACCGCTGAGGAGTCCCTGATCTTCGCCCTCCCGCCGGAGCTTCGCAAGGACCTCCGCGCGGCAGGAATCTCCTAGCAACGCGTCCCTGTTCGACGTCAGCGTCGACGGGTCGCGGCGACCCTGCCGCCGACCGTCAGTAGCACGACACCGTAGCCGGCGACGAGGGTGGCAGCGTGTCCGGCAAGTCCTGTCATGAAGGTTTCGGACAGGCCGGCTGAGTCGATGATGGCCGTGGGGGCGAGGAGGGCGACAGCGCCGACAGCGGCTGCGTAGACAAGGGGCGGGAGTACGCCGGTGGTGAAGATGTCATGGCGTCGTACGGCCATCGCAGCCACGAGACAGACCACGACGAAGCACAGGTCGAAGAAGATCGACAGGCCACCTGTCAACGCGAGGTCGAGGCCGACCACGGAGGCGGTGACCAGGCCCGTGACGAGGACGACCCCCCGCCCTGGCATACCCGGCATCGCGGTGTAGTCGGTCGAACGGCGCAGCGACGCCCGATCATTGGAGTCGTCGAGGTCCGCGTCGAAGGAGCCAAGTGCCGCCGAGCGCGAGCCGGAGAAGTGCTGGAGCTCGTCGCGGTCGCACGCCTCGTCGTAGCGGTCATCGAACCGGGGCTGGTCGATGTCCAGAGGTGTCGCCGGAGCGGGGTCTTGGCCTAGCAGCTCGTAGTCGGCGTCGTCCCACGTCGACACCGTGTACGGCGAAGTGCTCATGGTCGCCTCCGCGATGACCTTGTCGTGGCGACCACGCTACGGCCCGCGGGCCGACTCCACCGTGCGCCACGCCGTAGAGCCCGAGTCTCCCGGCAGCCATCCAGGAGGAGGCTCCGGCGCTACTCGCCGACGGCGCGGCGGACCCAACGCTCCTGGCCTGGGCTGCCCTCGATGAGGGAGCTCGGCTCGTCGTCGGTCACGAGCTCCGGCGCGGTGAGCGGCCGCACCATCTCGGTGACGGCCCCGGGCTTGGCGAGTGACCCCTCGACGGCACCGAGATCCTCGAACTTCCGGGCGCTGACGAGCACCCGCGTCTCGAGGGAGCCGACGGCGCTGTTGTAGCTCCCGACGGACGAGGTGAGGGATCGTCCGAGCCTGTCGAGGTAGCCGCCGACCTTGCCGATCCGCTCGTAGAGCTCGCGGGCCAGGGTGTGGACCTCACGGGCGTTGTCGGCGATGGCCTCCTGAGACCAGGCGTAGCCGACGGTCTTCAGCATCGCGATCAGCGTCGTCGGGGTGGCGAGCATGACCTTCTTGGCGGCGGCGTAGTCGAGCAGACCTGGGTCCGTCTCCAGTGCCTGCGCGAAGATGGCCTCGCCTGGCAGGAACATGACCACGAACTCCGGCGCGGCCGGGAACTGGCGCCAGTACGCCTTGCCGGCGAGCTGGTCGATATGGTGGCGCACCTGCTTGGCGTGCCGAGCCAGCGCGTCGATGCGACTCCGGACGTCTGCCGACTGCGTCGCAGTGAGGAAGGCGTCGAGCGGCACCTTGGAGTCGATCACGATGTGCTTGCCGCCGGCCATCGTCACCACGACATCGGGCCGGATCATGCCGTCGTCGCTGCGGGTGCTCACCTGCTCCTCGAACGTGCAGTGGGCCGTGAGACCCGACAGCTCGAGGCTGCGGCGCAGCTGCATCTCACCCCAGTTGCCCCGCACCTGCGGACGCCGCAGTGCCTCCGCGAGCGCCTGCGTCTCGCGCCCAAGCTCGACGCCGCTCAGGCGCACGGACTCGACCTGCTGCTTGAGCTGGGACCGCCAGGAGGCACCTGACGTCTCGAGCCGGTGGATGCGATCGTTGAGGCGGTCGAGGCTCTCGGCCACCGGCCGCACCGCCTGCTCGGAGGCAGTTGCCCGGGAGTCAGCATGGGCAAGGACCTGCTTCGTGGAGTCACTCACGGCCCGCGAGGAGAGATCGAGCACCTGCTGCGTCGAGTCGCTGACTGCTTGGGACGACAGCGCCCGCAGCTCATCGCGCAACTCCGTGCGGGAACGTTGAGCTCGTTGCTGACCGAAGAAGAAACCCAGGGCCGCCCCCACGAGCAGAGTCAGCGTGGCGATGACGAGAGTCGTTGCGTTCATGGTTCGAACTATCGCAGTGGACGCCGACAAAACGCGTGACCGCTCGCCAACAGAACCGACCAAACACCTGCTGCCGCGCGAATCCGCGACCCGATCGCCCCGATTCGCGGGTTAGCGCGTGTTCGGACGCGGAGGCGGCGCGCGGCGCTTGGCACCACGTCACGGTCTAGGTCAGATCGTCGGGCTCGGCCGGCTCACCGAGGAGGCGTCTCGTGCCGGAGTGCCCCGGAGCGCCACCCACGGCCACGTCATGAGGGCCCAGACCGCGACAACGATCGAGATCTCGACCACGACATAGAGCGGCCACGGGCCGAGGAAGTCGAGGAGAGAGGCAGTGGAAGGCTTGCGGTTGAGGAAGCCGTAGTTGGTCCCGACGACGACGTTGAACGTGAAGATCAGGACAGCCCAGCCCGCCGTGATCGCGACGGCCGTCCGGAAGACCCGCCACGTGGGTGTCAGCGCCATACCCCAGACCAGGTAGATCGCGGCCCAGACGATGAGGAAGTGCATTGCCCAGAACATCAGGTAGCGCGTGCTGGGGAAGTCCTGCAGCAGCGCTGGGGTGGCGATGCCTTGCGTGGTCAGCGTCAGCCCCCAGTAGTACGTGAGGCCGACCGCCCAGGGTCGATGCGTCCAGAGGGCATAGACCGCAGTCATCCAGGCAAGATCGCAGAGCTGGAGCGGCAACGAGCTGTCGAGATCCCAGTCGCCCGGAGTGAGCTGCAGGATCTGCAACGGAACCGTGATGACCGGGATCATCAGGGCGAACAGTCGGCTGAAGCGCAGGCCGTCATCGCTCCCGCGTTGCCGCCGCCCGACCCACACGATGAGGATGGCGCCCAACACGAAGACCACGAGCGCGCCGAGGTGCGAAGGGCCGTAGTTACGGAACTCCGCCGCCGCCACCATCGTGTGCATCCTGTCCCCGTTCGTCGTCAGGCCATTCTTACTGCCAACCGTGCCGTACAGCGAGTTTCTCTCATCTCGAGCTGCTCAGCGTCTGGACGTACGACGTGACCTCGGCACGCACCTGGTCCTCGTCGAGGCCGAGGTGCTCCAAGATGGTGTAGCGGTCCGGGCGGGTCGAAGGTGCGTGGGTCACCGCCGCGGCGAACTGCTCGTCGGTGAGGCCGAGATCCGTCGGCGTGAGCGGCAGCTCGTGCCGGCGTAGACAGTCGGCGATCTGGTCGAAGCGTTTGCGGTCGTCGCGCAGGTGGTAGGCGAACAGCGCCCCGGCGCCGGCGAGCTCACCATGGTTTGCTGTGCCTGGGTAGAGCGCGTCGACGGCGTGGATGAACTCGTGACAGGCGCCGCTGCACGGCCGTGAGTTTCCCGCCACCGACATGGCCATCCCCGACAGCACAAGGGCTTCGGCCAGCGCGATCAGGAAGTCGTCGTCGCCGATGCCGTCATCGCGGTGCAGGATGGCTTCGGCCGCGGTGCGCGCGAACGTGACGGCGAGTCCGTCGACAGGCTCGCCACGCTCGCGGTGGGAGAGCTGCCAGTCGTCGATGGCAGACAGGTTGCTGATGGCGTCGCCGATGCCGGACCGCACCATCCGCGCAGGTGCCGAGCGGACATAGTCGAGGTCGACGATGACGGCGAGGGGCATCGAGACGCCGTACGAACCCTTGCCGCCTCTGTGCTCCAGCGAGGCCACAGGGGAGCAGATACCGTCGTGGGCGAGGTTCGTCGCCACCGCGATCATGGGTACGGCGGCGCGGGTGGCGGCGTACTTGGCCACGTCGAGAGTGCGCCCACCTCCGATGCCGACGACGGCGTCATACGAACGTTCTTGCAGGGCGGCCTGCAGCTCACCGGCGACGGTGAGGCTGGCACCACTGACGGTGAAGACGCCGGCCAGCGGAAGGGAGTCCCTGACGCGGCCCCAGATCTGTTGCCCTTGGCCGGGACCGACCGCCACCAGCACCTGGCCGTTGGCGGAGATGTGGCGTTCGGTGAAGAGCTCGGCAAGGTCGTCGACAGCTCCGGCACGGATGTCGATGAAGAGAGGGCTCGCGAGCATCCGCGCTAGTAGTGGCATGCGATCTCCTGTGCGCGGGCGAGATCGCGGTGGTCGTCGACCTCGACCCAGGGGACCTGCTCACCGATCGGCGCGGTGCCGATGAAGCCGCCTCGGTCGACGAACTCCTGGAAGCCGTCCTCGTAGTAGAGGTCGGGGTCGCGCTCGAAGGTGGCCTCGAGCGCTTCGGAGAGAGCGTCGGCAGCCGACGCCTCGACGATGCTGGCGCCGATGTACTCGCCGTACGCGGTGGCCGGGTCCATCAGCTTGGTGATCTTCGTGAGGCCGTGCGCGGCGTCGACCTGGACCTTCATCTCCTCCTCGGCGAGGGGCTTATCCGTGTCGAGGGCGAGCAGGATGTCGGGACCGCGCGAGCCGAGCAGAGTCTTCTCGACGGACACCGGGTGGACGGTGTCGCCGTTGACCATGAGCATTCCCTCGCTGAAATGGTCTCGCGCCAGCCACAGGGAGAAGGCGTTGTTCCAGATCTCGGCCTTGTCGTTGTGAACGAGAGTCAGCGTGACGCCGTGGCGCTTCTCGAGGGAGGCCTGTCTTTCCTCGACGGCTCCAGCGGCATACCCGACCACGATGACGACGTCGCGCAGATCCACCGCGGCGAGGTTTGCCAGGGCGATGTCGAGAATCGTCGTGTCGTCGGCCACGGGGATGAGGGCCTTCGGCAACGTGTCGGTGTAGGGACGGAGCCTGCGACCCGCTCCGGCAGCAAGCACCATCCCAATCATGCGGTCCCTCTCCTGATGGCTCGACTGCCTCGGCGGACGGCTCCGCCACAGTCGCTCAGGCTATCGTGCATGCGCCGTACGCCGCTCAAGGCTCGACCGTTCTCAGGCCGACAGGGGAGCCGACTCCTCGGACGTCGGCTGTCAGCGCCAGTCGGGCCGACCCGACCGCTGGCCGGGAAAGCGAACAGGGGCAGGACAGCGGTCCTCGGACCGCTCGCCTTCCAAACACCGGCGGCGCACCTGGGTACGGCGTCCCCGCCGATTTCGGGGATGCTGCCGCTCGCCGTAACGTTGTCGCCCGTGGCACTCACCATCGGAATCGTCGGGCTCCCCAATGCGGGCAAGTCCACGCTCTTCAACGCGCTGACCAAGAACGACGTCCTCGCAGCGAACTATCCGTTCGCAACGATCGAGCCGAACGTCGGGGTCGTCGGTGTACCCGATGGCCGGCTCGACGTGCTCGCGAAGATCTTCAGCTCGGCCAAGATCCTTCCTGCCACCGTGCAGTTCGTCGACATCGCCGGCATCGTCCGCGGCGCATCGGAGGGTGAAGGGCTTGGCAACCGGTTCCTGTCACACATCCGTGAGGCGGCGGCGATCTGCCAGGTGACGCGAGTTTTCAGGGACGACGACGTCACGCACGTCGACGGCAAGGTGTCACCTGCCGACGACATCTCCACCATCCAGACCGAGCTGATCCTGGCCGACCTGCAGACGGTGGAGAACGCGATCCCGCGGCTGGAGAAGGAGGCGCGGCTGAAGAAGGAGACCGCGGTAACCCTCGACGCCGTACGTCAGGCCAAGGCGGCGCTCGAAGCGGGTACGCCGATCACCGCCACCAAGCTCGATACGTCACTGCTGCGCGAGCTGAGCCTGATGACGGCGAAGCCCTACATCTACGTCTTCAACTGCGACGCCGACGAGCTGGGCGACGAGACCCTCAAGCAGCAGATGCGTGACCTGGTCTCCCCCTCGGAGGCGATCTTCCTCGACGCCAAGTTCGAGGCTGAGCTCGTCGAGCTCGACGACGACGAAGAGGCGCGGGCGATGCTGGCCGAGATGGGGGTCGACGAGCCCGGCCTCGACACGTTGGCGCGGGTCGGCTTCTCGACGCTCGGGCTGCAGACCTACCTCACCGCCGGTCCGAAGGAGTCACGCGCCTGGACGATCAGGAGGGGCGCCACCGCGCCCGAGGCAGCAGGCGTCATACACACCGACTTCCAGCGCGGCTTCATCAAGGCCGAGGTCGTGTCGTACGAGGACATCGTCGAGCTGGGTTCCATGACCGCGGCCAAAGCCGCTGGCAAAGTCCGCATGGAGGGCAAGGAGTACGTCATGGCCGACGGCGACGTGGTCGAGTTCCGATTCAACGTGTGAATCACAGCGTTTGCGCAGGTCAGAGGGGGTGTAGTGGCGCCCAGTCCGCACAGAGTCCGCAAGAATCATAGTTTGGTTCGCCCGGAGGGCGTGTCTCCGATGCCGGGCGACTGTCCCCTCGTAGGCGCGCCCGTCCCGCAGCCCGCCTACGACTGGCGAAGTGACGCGGCCTGTGTTGCGGGTGGTCGTTCCTAATCTCCAGAGCCGTCGATATCCTCGCCATCGTCCGCCTGATCGACGTCGGACGTCACCCAGGCGGCCAAGTCGGTGAGGAAGGTCAGACCCTCCTTGAGCAGTACCTGGATGGCCTCGATCCCGCGGTCGGTGCCGACGTTCTTGGTGAGCATCTTCTGGTAGTCGCTGCCCTTGAGGTGTGCAGTGACACGCGACCGGAGCTCCTGAATCCTCCGGAGGTAGGTGATGTCACGCTCGACGTGCGGGTACCCCTGAGTTGTGAAGAACCGATTGAACTTGGAGATGCCCTTCTCGTCAGGGACCTTCGTGGCTAGCGCCCTACCGATTGGCCCCTCGTTCAGCGCGTCGCTCATCAGTTTGGCGAGCACCATCAGCGCGTCCTCGAATTCGTTCTGGCCGTCGTTGAGTGGCAGGCGAAGTTGCTGGAGGTAGACGTCGCTCTCCTTCGCTCCCGGAACAGCGGCCAGCCGTACCTCGCCGCCCATGCGTTCGTGGCCTGTGCCAGGAACGAGCGTCGATGTTCGTTTCGCTCATCGCTGCGTCGGGGACGATCATGTAAGCGCGCCAGTGGTCCCGCTCCGCCGCCGGCAGATCACGACCGATGTCCCCCCCAGGAACATGAGCACGCGGTCGTCGTGATCGTTGTCGATCTGGACGCCCCACAGAGACGCGCACCGCAGGTAGCCGTCCTCCACCGAGTAGATCTCCGGGTTGTCGTAGTACTTCTGGAGGACCTCCCGGCGGAAATGGACAGGTGTCAGATAGTGCGGCGCATCCGGGTTCTTCCCAAAGTAGTTGGAGAGCAAGTCGGGATTGCACGAGAATCTGACCGACGTGCCGTGCTCGTTCTCCCCGATGAGGAATTCAGGGAAGTGATCGTCCACCTCCTCGTACGGCCAGATGCCGCACGAGGTGACCGGGCCGTGCTCGATGAGCTTGGTGGCGCAGTACCTGCTGCCGTACGCGCCAGAGGAGCCCCATCGGTTTTCGAAGAAAACCAGGTCTCCGCCCACGTTCCCTGTGGTGAAGTTCTGCGTCTCGTCCGATACCGGCGGAGCGTCGGAGTAGACCTTCGAGTCAATGAACAGCAACAGGTCCATCCCGCGCGCCGCGATGTACCGCTTCAGGAGGGCGGTGCGGATCTCGATCTTCTCGCCGTCGAACCGCACCGCCAGGGTCTGGGTGCCGTCCTCGTTCATCTTGACGAAGGTTCTTGCCTCAGGGTCGTAACGCAGGTTGTGGAACAGCCTGAACTGCTGGTCGATCTCGTACTCGGTCTCCGCGGCGCCGTAGTACTCCCGGACAAGCACGAGCGGCTCGACGTCGCTGTCGTGAGATCCGTTCGGGAGGTAGGTGGCAACCCAAGCATCGTCCTCCCGCGACTGCGAGAACCCGGGCTCGCAACCAGGACCGCTATAAAGCCAAGCCGGTCGGTGCGGCCGCAGGCGAGAAGGCCGAGCAAGTGGCTCGCGAGCTCTTCGAGGCTGCCGTGGCCCGGGGTGTGACCCCGTGAGTTTCGACGAGCCGAGCGCCCGGCAGCGCCGTCGCGTTCGAGACGATCGCAGTCTCCAGCTACTTCGCGCTGGTCTGACGTGACGCTTCCGAAGACCGACCTGCACCGTATCCGTGCGTGGGCCTGCGGCCGCGTGCCGGAGCACCTGTGGCCCGAGCTCAAGGTGGAGGCCGACGTTGCCGACCGCTACGTCGACATCGTCGAGGTGCGCCCGCCCTGGGACGGCGTCGGCGAGCACACGAGGTTCCCGATCGCCCGGCTGAGCTACACCATGTCCACCGGTCAGTGGGCGATCTACTGGCGCGACCGGAATCTGAAGTTCCACGAGTACAAGCGCAAGCGCCCTACCAAGAACGTCCAGGCGCTGCTCGACTACATCGAGACCAGCGGCGACCCGATCTTCTGGGGCTGACGGTTGGACTCTTGATCTCGCAGGGTCCGCACCGAGCGTCAGCTGTTCCGTGGCCCCTCCACCCAGGCCGCCGGCCGCCTAGCTAGCCCTGAGCCATGGTGAGTCCCGCTCTGCAGTCAGCCATCGAGGCGATGACTCTCGATGAGCGATTCGACTTGATCGAATACATCGAGAGCACCGTGGATCGGTCCGAGATCGAGGTGGCCGAGGAACAGAAGGCGCTGATCCGGTCCGGGGCTGCCGAGCTTCAGGCGGACCCGTCCATCGGATTGACCTGGGAAGAGTTGGATGCCCGGATGGGCGCCCGCTGGAAGTGACAGATCGCCGCCTGATCTTTCATCCAGGCGTTGAGGAAGATCTCGACGCGATCGTTCGCTACTAAGGCTTGGCCGCTGACCCGAGCGCCCGCTCGATCCGGAGCGCGGCCCGGTCGCCGGCCCCGTCGGAACGGGTGCGGATCCGTCGGACGGTCGTCAGCCCCTGTTCGAGGGCGGCTGCGACGGCGGCGGTGACCTGCTCCTGCGTGGTGTCGCCGCGCGAGATCGAGCAGGGTGCGCAGGGGAGTAGTCACTCGCCAGGCCCCGTGGTCGAGGACGTCCTTGGTGAGTAGTTCGGTCGGGTGGGTCACGACTGCCGGGTCGACGGCCCGGAACTCGACAGGAACCGACAGGTGCACGCGGCGCGGATCGAGCTCGCCGAGATCGTGGACGAGCGCCGCCGAATCGTGGGACACAACGCCGCGGCCATTGCTCCACAGCGTCCAGCGCACCCACTGATCCTCCGGAGCCGGGGGCCAATCGGGTAGCCGGAACAGGCCGCGGTCGACGCGGAGCCAGTTGCCACTGTCGACCTGGTACTTCTGCGCCTGATAGCTGTAGCCCAGGTTGCGAGCCTGCGCGGCCGTGACGTAGCCGGCTTGGCTGAACGCGAGACGCTGCAGGCCGAGCCGCCAGTCCTGACGTGTGCCGGCCATGCGGGCAGCGTAGCGCTCATCAAAATCAATCAGTACGTTAGTTTCATGGAACCGGCGCAGCAAAAACTACAACTCGCGCTGAGCGGAACCAGTGTTGCAGCTTGCTAGCTGCCACCCTTCGGCACCGACGAAGTGTGCTGTGAGGGCGGGTTCTGCCATGCCTGCTAGTGTGTACACACAGATACACAATCGAGGTGACCTATGACTGCGACCAAGGTCGGGATCCGCGAGTTCCGCGCCGGTCTTGCGGAGTACATCGACGCTGATGCGGCGATCGCTGTGACTCGCCACGGGCAGACGGTCGGCTACTTCATCCCCACGAGGGGCGACCGGGCCGCCGAAGTGGCCAAGCTCAAGGCTGCCGGGGAGAAGCTCGACGCTCTGCTGCAAGTCGAGGAGTCAGAGGTCGACGTGATGGTCGAGGAGTTCAAGCAGCTTCGGCGCAAGGCCAGCAAGTAGTGGCTTCTGGCTCTCGGGTCGTCCTCGACGCCAACATCCTGATCCGTGCAGTCCTCGGCGCACGCGTCAAAATGATCATCACCGACCATGCGGAGCACGCCGAGTTCTTCGCTCCGGAGGTGGCGTACGGGGACGCCGAGCGCTACCTGCCAGACATTCTCGCCAAGCATGACCGTGCGGTCGAGATCGACGACGCACTGGCGTTCCTTGAACAGCTCAGGGCAGTCGTGGTGTCGGTGCCCGAAGAGCTCTACGAACATCGGAAGGCCGACGCTCTCTCGCGCATCGAATCCCGAGATCCTGACGACTGGCCCGTCCTCGCATCTGCTTTGGTCATCGAGTGCCCCGTCTGGACCGAGGATCGAGACTTCTTCGGCACCGGAGTGCCGACGTGGACGACGGACCGGATCGAGCTCTACTTCGGGCTGGGGCAACCGGGAAACAGGGGTTGATGCAACATGGACGAAGGAGTGCGCGGAAGTCTGCTCCGCGTGGCGTGGCCCGAGAGGAGGCCGCGATGATCCAGATCGACATCGACGCCGACCTCAACATGGAGGACGACCACGAGCGGAACTTCGCGCGCCTTCCCGCTAGCAATCCGCGGATCAAGGTGGGTGCGGTCACGTCGCGGGCCGCCCTGGCTTCTGGTCGTGGGTCCAGATCGACGAGATCGACGACACGATCGTGTTCTTCCACCAGGTAGCGCCCAGGAGGCGGCCGCCCACGGCGAGGTTGCCGCACCCCAATGCCTGAGCAGTCCGCAAACAGTCCGCAAAAGATCCCGCCGAGACCGCCATCGGCCAGCAACGCCCATCGTCGTCAAATCAGTGTTTGCGCAGGTCAGACGGCACTTTCCGGTGATCACCAGCGACGACCAACAACCACCAATTCACGGCGGAATCGTTCCGCTTCAACGTCTGAGAATCGGTGAACCCGCAAATCAGACTCCCGAGAGCACCAGCGCGAGAGCTCCCGGATCGGGACAGTCGATACCGATGCTTGGGAAGCGTGCTGTAGCCATGCCGAGCACCGTACGCCCAATGACGGACGATCCGCGTCCGGATGCTCTAGGCGACGGGAGCCAATCATCGAAGGGCCGTTTTACCGACGACCAGACCGGCCTGACCGGCGGAACATTGACGACGAAGGCGAGGCCCTGTGAGACTCACCCACACCTCCAGGTGGCCCATGCTCATGGCAAGGAGGTGGTCCCATCACGCTGGCAAGCGACAGCTGAGAATGTGCCCGTCCGGCGATCCACTACCAGGGTCACCTCCCGACAAAGCGCAGGTGAAATGAACAGTTCCACAGGGCGAGCCCTGGCCGGTCTCCTCATAGTCGTCGACCTGGGGGTGCTGATGTGGACCATCACGCTCGGCTTCCATATTGAGGGGACCCCAGCAGCCATCGCCGATGCGGAGCGTGGGCAGTCGATTGCCATCCCTGCGGGCGCATCGCTCGCATGTGCGCTCTACGCGATGGTGGCGGCCCGCCGCCCTTCGGGCAGGTGGGTGCTCACAGCTTCCGTCGCTTTGCTGGTCACGTCAGCGATCGTCGCGACGGTGACTGCCTGACGGGCCCTGTCCTTGAGGACCGCATCACTTCGGACGGACGCATCTTGCATGGGTTCATGTCCACGGCCGTGACGACTTTCATCCACCACGACACTGGACTTGACCATCGCCACCCCCGGAGAGGGAGATGCGGCTTAGCTTGGAGTGATCCGGCCGTACCGCTCCTGCCCTTTCCGACACGGTTCTGCTCCGGACGCACGTCACCGACCCTGCGCGACGCGCTTGGGCCTAGCATTCGGAATCATGACCGACGTCGCGCTCGCTCTCCGGCACCCCACGCCCTTACTGGTCCGACGCCTGGATGTGAGCGCCAAGGCCGGTCTGCTCGCGCTCCTCGCCGCCGCTCTGCTGTATCCGGAGCTCGGCAACATGGAAGGCGAGGCGGCCGGGCTGCGCACAGTCGCGTACCCGGTGCTGGCGTTCACCGTGCCCGTCATCTGGTGGGTGGCCTGGCGTGACCGCGCATCGTTCCCGTGGCTCGCCGACCTATTGGTGACCATCACCTGCTTCAGCGACATCCTTGGCAATCGGATGGACCTCTACGACACGATCGTGTGGTTCGACGACTGGATGCACTTCATGAACACCGGGCTCCTGGCGGCCGCAGTGATCCTGCTGACCCTGCACCGAAGCTCGACCCTCGCCGCGACCCTGGACCGGGCCCTCGCCTTCGGGGTCACGTCGGCAGTCATGTGGGAGATCGCCGAGTACTTCGCCTTCATCGGTGGCTCATCCGAGCGCCAGCACGCCTACGCCGACACGTTGGGCGACCTCGGGTTGGGCACCCTCGGCGTGATCACCGCAGCCATGGTCATCCACATCCTCTGGCAAAACGGGAGCCTGAGCTCGGCCGCCCCTCAACTCGATTCCCGCGGCGCTCATGAGTGCGTGCGACATCGCACCGGGAGTGACTTTGCACCGGATGCGTCCCCAAGTATCGGCGAGCCGGGGTCAGAGCATGTGCGCTGACGTCAGCGCCGAAGCGCGCCGTTGTGACTCATCCTCGGCCCGGAGGGGTCGGGTTGAGCCGTTGTGGCCGCTGAGGTGTTCGGTAGTGGGTCAGTTTGAGGTGGCGCAGTTTGGGGTGGGGCGGGTAGGTGGCCATAGTGTTGAGAGATGAGTTGGCCGGAGGCGTTCGCAGTCCGGTATGCGGACTGGACGGCCCATGTTACCGAAGACGTGCCGTTCTACGTCGGGCTCGCCACAGAAGCCGACGGTTTGCTCGTCGAGCTTGCGGTCGGGAACGGTCGTGTCGCCATCCCGGTTGCACGCCAGACTGGTCGCCGCGTCATCGGAATCGACTCTTCGCCAGCGATGCTTGAGCAGGCGCGGATAGGTGCCACCGAGGCAGGCGTAGAACTGGATCTCCACCTTGGCGACATGCGCGACTTTGATCTGGAAGAGCCCGCCGCGCTGATCTACTGTCCGGCTCGATCGCTCCTCCACCTGCCCAGTTGGGTCGACCGCCGCCGAACCTTTGAGCGTGTCGCCGCTACGCTCCGGCCGGGCGGGCGACGCATGGAACGCTTTCGCCTTCGACCACCAACTCGCGGTACGCCTGGACGGACAACGTCAGGATGACGGACTGATGCCGCCTCACACCATCCGGTACGCCGTGGGGACAAACCGGATCGACCTTGTTCTCGACGACGGCAGTACGAGCTCCCTCTGGTGGGCGACGAAGAACGAGTGGTTGGGACTCATTGATTCTGCGGGTCTCAAGATCGAGGCTCTCTACGGTGGATTCGATGGAGATCAGTTCGACGATGACAGCAGTGAGTATGTATTCATCACACGCCGTCCATGAGACTCGATCGATAACGCAAGCCGGGTGTTCTGCGGTGGTTCTCGGGCGTGGCTGAGGGCCTGACCTTGCTGTCAGGTCGTTTCACGTGAGAGTTCGGTTGCGCCGAGCGGCTGGGTGGTCAGGGGGTGGCCGGCGCCGGTGGTCCGCAGTCGTGACTGCTCTCTCCCGCTCCGGCATCTCCCGGAGCAGGCTGCCCTCAGCTCCACCACCCTGCTACGACAGGGACGGCGGCGCAGGTCTCTCACCTCCACTCAAATCGTCAGCGCCTCACGGCGCACGTGCATCGAGGCTGATTCATGACGGCGAGAGCGTACGGGATATCTTGCAGGGATGAGATGGAAGCGCGGCCCGGTGGCTCTCTCGGCGACAGGCATCGTCACCGCCTTGCTCTTCGTCCTTGGTCCTGCGGTGCGATCCGCGACCGATAGTCCGGAGCTCACCTCGAACCCCGTCGAGTCCTCTCCATCCGCTGCAGCGTTGCCGGTGTCGAAACCTCCGCCGCTCTCCGGGCTGCGTGACACCACGTCGCTCACCCCGCCGTCCCGGTCCCCAGCCGCCAATCGTTCCTCGCTCGAGTTCGAGGTCAGCTCCTTCAACGTCCTCGGCAGCAGTCACACCGCACCGGGTGGTACGAAGCCGCAGATGGCGCCGGGGGGGACGCGCATGGGCTGGGCCGCCAGCCTGCTCACCCGCCACGGGGTCGATGTCGTTGGGTTCCAGGAGCTTCAGCTCGATCAGGCACGCGCCTTCATGCGTATCCGGGGCGGGACGTTCGACCTCTATCCCGGGTCCAGCGCCGGCGGCCAGGCCACGCAGAACTCGATCGCCTGGCGTACGGACATGTGGGACATGGTGCGGGCCCACACCATCGAGATCCCCTACTTCAATGGGAATACGATGCCGATGCCCGTCGTGCTGCTGCGTCACCGGACCACGGGAGTGAACGCCTACTTCACGAACTTCCACAACCCCGCGAGCACCCGTCGCCATCCGAACTCGGATGGAGCGCGCAGGAGCGCCCTCCTTCGAGAGGTCGCGCTGGTCAATCGCCTCAACCGCGACACCGGTTTCCCGGTGTTCCTGACCGCGGACCTGAACGAGCGGGAGGAGGGATTCTGCACGATGACTGGCCGGGCTCCGATGATCGCGGCCAACGGTGGAAGCAACAGCGGATCTTCCCGGCCTCCCCGCCCGATCGGTATCGACTGGATCTTCGGCTCGGCTGGTGTCACGTTCACCGACTACCGGGCTGACCGGAGTCCGTTGGTCAGCAGGACGACCGACCATCCGATGATCGTCAGCCATGTCCGGATCGACGCCGAATAGAGGGGATGTCAATGTCTGAGAGCTTCCGCGAGGGTGACCAGGTGGAGTGGAACAGTCACGGGAGTACGGCGACAGGGGTGGTCGAGCAGAAGATCACGTCACGCACCGAGGCCGGCGGCCGCACAGTCGACGCGTCCAAGGACGAGCCGCAGTACCTGGTCCGAAGCGACAAGAGCGATGGCACCGCCGTCCACAAGCCCGACGCGCTGCGCAGGAAGGTGAGGAGCTGACATTGGCGACGCTCGCCACGAAGACCGTTTGCCGCTCCTCAGGTGGTGGGTTCGATTAACGCACCCGCGCGATGGTGGAGTCACCGGACTTGACGACGAGGTGCACTCGGCCGTAGAGGTCTTGGCGACCCATCACGTGAGCGAGGTCAGCGATGATCTGGTCGGCGCTGTCGGCGAGGTCGCTGAGATCGGCCCGGGGGTCGACCGTGGCTCTCAGGTCGACGACGAGCTGACCTCGGTCACGCTTGACGGTTCCCTTGGCCGAGCGGACTGACGGGAGCGAAGCGAATACGTCTGCGGCGGTCGAAGCGGCGTTCTTGGCATCGAACCGTAGTCGGCCCTGGTCACCGGTTCCGGGAAGGTTGAGCTCCCTGATGCCACGCCCTGGCAGGTGAGCCCAGAGCCAGCGAAGCCCAAGCAACAGCGAGCAGAGGCTGGCAGCTCCGACTGCCCAAGGCCACCAGTCGGTGGCGATCAGGTCCGTCGCCCAAGCCGTGTCTGACCTTTGAGGCAGTGCTGTCCAGATGTCGACTCGCCATACGAAAGCGATCGCTCCGGCGGCGATGAGGGCCAGGCCCACAATGAATGTGGCTGCCCGGTCGAGCGTCCAGGTGGTCCGAGTCATGAGCCGCCTCCTACTGATTGGACTTTCACCTTGATAGTCGGCTGCGAGGTGAGCGACGCCAAAGCGGCCTGGACGGCGCGCTCGATGCGGGACTTCGTGTCGGCCGAGTCGGCGCTCAGTGTCGTGACGTCGACGACGACCTTGCTTCTGCTGGCACTGACCGACGTCGTGTCGACACCATCGACATCGGCTGCGGCAGACTCGGCGAGGCGTCGGATGCTCGCGGTCGTCAGGAAGACTCCCGTTCGTGCGCTGACTGCGAGCTCCTTTCGCGCACGGGGCCGCAGCGCGAGCACCACGAGTGCAATACCGAGCAGCGCGGCGGCAACTCCGGCGGGCACCATCCAGTCCATCGGCGGACGATCGTTCAGGTACGTGACTGTCTTGGCGACCCAGAGCGATCCGGAGACAGCGTTCGCGTGGACGAGCACCTCACGGATGAGCGCGACACCCAGGCATATCAGGGCGAGTGCCCAGATGACGCCGAGGAGCGGCAAGATTCCGCTGGCTACCGGCACCTTGGCCGCGTCCAGTGTCTCAGCGTCCGGTATGTGCTCGGGCGGGGTTGGTTGGCTCACTCTGCTCTCCTCGTGACAGTCGGGGTGGCCCTGTCGACGCGGGCGACCGTGACGTCGACGGCGGGTACGTGAAGTCCAGCGAGGTCGGTCACGGCTTGTGAAACGGTGGAGCGCACCTGTGCGGCGATCTCGCTGAGGGCCAGTGGCCACTGCACTGCGACTTCCACGTGGATGCGGGCGTGCTGACCGCGCACCTCGCTAGTGGCACGAGGGAGCCGGCGCCCGACGACCTTGCCGAGAGCGGACCCGGAATCGACGACGCCAGCAACCGACGAGGCTGTGTGCGATGCGATCTTGTCGATCACTCGGTCGGCGATCGTCAGACCGCCTCGCGTGCCCTCATCGCCAAGGCTGGGGTCAGCCACGTCGGCGTCCCAACACGGCGCTCAGGTCGAGCTCGCCGTCATACTGTCCCCCAGCGGCGTACCCGATGATGCCAAGTACGAGAGCGATCAGGAAGCCACTGAACCCCCCGGCAGCGGCGGCGATGCCGAGCAGAAGGCCAGCCAGAAGGCCGATCGTCGATGTTGTCATGTTCTCTCCTGTGTTGTTTGAAGCGTTCAGTCGGTGGATGTCACAGGTCGTAGTAGCGGCGTGCACCGGGGAATCGGCGCGGGAGACGCCCGCGTGCCCAGCGGGTGCCGTGCCGAACCCGGCGACGTGCCCGCCTGGTCGCTCGGCCGATCCGTCGGCCCGCGCTCGTGGCCCCAACACGAGCTGTTGGGTGGTCTGGTGAACTGCTGCCAGCCGAGACACCGAACCGGTGGTCCACCTCACGCAGCAACTGCATGAACAGGACAGGGTCGCCGCCTAGGTCGGGGTGATGCTGACGCGCGACCGTGCGGCGTGCCTGACGCCACGACTGGTATTCGTCCGACTGTGAGGCCACGAGATAGCTCCTAGATGGAGTCCGTTGGCTCGGCGAGGTCTTGAACCGTGATGTCGACCGGGGTGCCAACCAACGGCGCGGTGGTACTACGGATGTGATCAGTCGCGTCAGCGATGTCGTAACCCCATTCGAGGACCACGTGAATTGCGGTGACGTCATCACGGATCTGCACCCCTATGACCCTGCGGCCGGGCAGATAGGTCGCGACCTCGCCGAACATGCCTGGGTGGAGGCGGGATACTCCCGGTACGAGCAGCACAGCCGCCGCCACGGAGTCGGCGAGATGAAGTTCCTGAGCCCCTCGGACAGCGTCCCCTGGTGACTTTCCAGGCGGCGCATCGGAGATGGGTTGCTCTGTCACTGAACGCGGGCCGGCTCGTCGTCCGTGTCTTCGCTCTGATCCGGCAGGTGCAAGTCCGAGACCGCGATGTTCACTTCGGCCACCTCGAGGCTGGTCATGCGCTCGACCGAGGAGATGACGTTGCGGCGAATCGCCGCGGCGAGGTCAGCCAGGGCCACGCCGTACTCGGCGACCAGCTCGAGGTCGATTGCGGCTTGGCGCTCGCCAACCTCAACCGTGACACCCTGTGAGTGATTCGTCCGGCTGCCCGGGATGCGTTCACGGATCGCACCTACGGCTCGCGATGCGCCGCCGCCCAGGGCATAGACGCCTGACACGTCGCGGGTGGCGACTCCGGCGATCTTCGCCACGACGGAGTCCGCGATGGACGTCTTGCCGTGCTGAGTCACGAGGACGCTTTCCCGCTGCGAAACCTCGGCGCCCGTGTCGGTCGAGGCGCTGCTCTGTTCGGTCACAATGTGATCCTTTCGTCTTGAAGCACTTGTTCGTCAAGGTACAGACGTGACCACCACATGGATCGTCACGCCCAAACGCAGAGTTTCGCGTTTGCCTCGAGGATCACTGCTGGATCAGCGGGAGGCCATACTGGCCATGGAGTACGAAGTTGAGTCACGGTTGTGCCACGGTCCGTGGCGGTCGGTTAGCTGCGTGCACGAGGCGCACCCACCGTCGTACTACGTGAGACGCGCCGCGCTTGCTACGGGAGTCGCAGCAAACGCGGGCGGTCTCGATCCCTGGCGCTCGCTCGTTGTCGCCGCCTGAGCGGCTAACTGCGCCTCGAGCTCCGTCGAGGACATCGGCCGCCAGAAGAAGTTCCCTTGGCCCCATATGCAGCCGAGCTCTGAAAGGGCTTCGGCCTGCTTCGCCGTTTCGATGCCTTCTGCGACGACGGTCAGCCCCAGCTTCGCACCGAGTGCCACGACAGCCTCGACGATGGGCCGGTGGACCTCGGACAGGAAGCTTCGGTCCAGCTTGATCGCGTCGAGGGGGAAGTTGTGGAGGTGCGCCAACGAAGAGTAGCCGGTGCCGAAATCATCGAGCAGCCATCGGACACCAAGCGCTCGGAGTTCAATGGTCTCCCTCGCCGCTGTGACGGGGTCGTTGAGGAGAGCTGTCTCGGTGATCTCCAAGCCCAGGGCACTGCCGGGCACCCCGGCGTCGTCCAACATCGTGGCGACTTGGCTGCTGAAGCCGGCTTTGAGCTCCCGAGCCGAGATGTTGGCCGTCAGCACAAACCCTTCGGGGACAATCTGTGCGGCTCTCCAGCGGGCAAGCTGCGCCAACGCGGTCTGAAGCTCCCATCGGCCGAGCGGAAAGATGAGTCCGGTCTCCTCGGCCAGCGGAACGAACAGCGCAGGCGAGACGGGCCCCCGAACGGGCGTGTCCCAACGCAGCAGCGCCTCCGCGTGGCAGATCTGCGCTCGTCGGAGGTCGACGATGGGCTGGTAGACGAGGTGCAGCTCGTCGTTTTCGATGGCCCCGCTGAGGAGATGTTCGAGCTGCAGACGCTCGGCCATGCCCTCACGCATCCGGTCGTCGAACAGCAACCAGCCTCCAGGATCTGTCCTCTTGGCGACATACATGGCAGCGTCCGCATCGCGCAGGAGGGACTCGGCGCTGTCGGCCGGCGACGTGGCAACGGCGATCCCCATGCTGGCTCCGGTGTGAGCGGCCATGCTGCCCAACAAGACCGGGTCCGCCCAGGCCGCGGAAACCCGTCCTGCCAGGGCACCGACATCGAACGTCGCGTCGGCGTCGTAGATCAAGATCCCGAACTCGTCACCGCCTAGGCGCACGACGAGGTCGGACGCACGCACCGCGTTGGTGAGTCTTGGCGCTACCTCCTTGAGCAGACGATCTCCCAAGGTGTGGCCGTAGGTGTCGTTGACCAGCTTGAACCTGTCGAGATCGATGACCATCATGGCCAAGGTGCCGCCCCGCTCGGCATATATCCTCACGGCGTCCGCGGCTCGCAGGGCCAGCATCGACCGGTTCGGCAGGCCGGTGAGCGGGTCGCGCAGGGCTAGGTGCCGCTGGGCTGCGACAGCAGCATGAAGTTTGTGCGCTACCCAGCTCACGAGACACGCCGTCGCGGTCACCGTTCCCATCGTGATCAGGTAGACCCCTGCCGCCATATGGTGAGTCTCGGCGGGCATGAGCAGCAGTGATGTAGCGAAAACTGCCGCGGTCCACAGCGTGTGTGCGGCGGCCGCCTTGACGCCGAAGTACAGGCATGCCCAAGGGGTGGCCCAGATGAAGAACAAGCGGCCATCGCCATACGGCTCACCCTCCGCGAGATATCCGACGGCGATCACCAGCTGGACGACCCCGATCGCCCCATGCAGAACCAGTGCTGAGGCGCGGTCGGCACCGATCACCAAGGCGATGGCGATGGCGATGGCGAGGAATGCCATCGTCACAGCAACAGCGTCGCCGCGGTCGGGCTGATGAGGCAGGGTCGTCCAGACGAGGGCGAGGCTGCCGCCGAAGGCATACAGGATCCCCAGTGCGCGTGACATCTCGCGGCGGGATAAGGAGCCGGCAATCATGTGGCAACCTCCCTCATCGAATGCGCGCGGGGCACCCTGCATCCGGCAGCTCGATGTTCCAGCGACTACCCAGTTTGACATCGATTGGATGCGTGCGAGTGCCGTATCCATCAGGAGCGGCCCTTTCCCGTGTTCGTCGACTGTCGGGGGGATGAGATCGGCGATGCCGGCAGCGCACGAGACGACGAGCGGTGGGTACAGTCCATGCCTCAGTGAAGTCTCGAGGAGGCATGACATGGCGATTCTGCGAAGCCTGGTCAAGATCGGCCTGGCGAAGAAGATCTATGACGAGGCGCGTAAGCCGGAGAACCAGCGGCGCATCAAGGGCGCGATCGCGTCCGTCAAGTCCAAACGGTCCTCGCGGAGCCGACACCCGAAGACCTGAGGCGCCCATCAGCCGAGCCGAGACGGCAAGCCCGAGGTCGGCAAGAGCAGAGCCTCGAGGAATACTGCGGCCGGATGCCTCCTTCAATATGGTTGATAGGGCAACCACTTCTCGGCAGGGAGAGTCGGCCATGCAGTTCGGGATCTTCACCGTCGGCGACGTCACGGCGGACCCGACGACAGGGCGTACTCCGTCAGAGGCCGAACGCATCAAGGCGATGGTGGCGATCGCCCTCAAGGCCGAAGAGGTCGGCCTCGACGTCTTCGCGACCGGTGAGCACCACAACCCGCCGTTCGTGCCGTCTTCCCCGACCACGATGCTCGGCTACATCGCGGCAAAGACGGAGCGGATCATCTTGTCGACGTCGACAACGCTGATCACCACCAACGACCCCGTCAAGATCGCCGAGGACTTCGCGATGCTGCAGCATCTCGCCGACGGTCGTGTCGACCTGATGATGGGGCGCGGCAACACCGGCCCTGTCTACCCTTGGTTCGGCCAAGACATCCGCGACGGGATCGCGCTCGCCGTCGAGAACTACCACCTGCTCAACCGCCTGTGGCGCGAGGACGTAGTCGACTGGGAGGGCAAGTTCCGTACGCCGCTACAAGGCTTCACGTCGACGCCCCGACCGCTCGACGGCATACCCCCCTTCGTGTGGCACGGCTCGATCCGCAGCCCGGAGATCGCCGAGCAGGCGGCGTACTACGGCGACGGTTTCTTCGCGAACCACATCTTCTGGCCCACCGAGCACTACACCCGACTCATCAACCTCTACCGCACTCGCTTCGAGCACTATGGTCACGGGAGCGCCGATCAGGCCATTGTCGGCCTGGGTGGACAGGTGTTCATGCGCAGGTGCTCCCAGGACGCGGTTCGCGAGTTCCGGCCCTACTTCGACAACGCGCCGGTCTACGGCAACGGTCCGTCGCTCGAGGAGTTCACCGCTCAGACGCCCCTGACGGTGGGCAGCCCGCAAGAGGTGATCGAGAAGACCCTGACGTTCCGCCAGCACTTCGGGGACTACCAACGCCAGCTCTTCCTGATGGATCATGCCGGTCTGCCGCTGAAGACCGTGCTCGAGCAGCTCGACCTCCTGGGGGAGGACGTCATCCCCGTCCTGCGCGGCGAGCTCAAGGACGCAAGGCCGGCAGATGTCCCCGACGCACCGACCCATGCAACCCTCAGAGCTGCCGCTGAGGGAGGCACTGACTCGCTGGTCGCCGATTTGGAACCGACGCTGCCGCGGAGCCTTCGGTGACCACGCGTCAGCTTGCGGTTGTCACCGCTGGGCTGAGCCAGCCCTCAGCCTCCCGACTGCTCGCCGATCGACTCGCCGCTGCTGCCGAGCAGGCTTTCGAGCATCGCGGACACGAGGTGGGCATCGAGGTCGTCGAGCTGCGCGACCATGCTCATGAGCTCACTGACAACATGCTGACCGGATTCCCCGCTCCGCGACTCCGTCGCGTGATGGACGGCGTCGCGTCGGCCGACGGCCTGATCGCGGTCACGCCGATCTTCACCGCCTCCTACAGCGGCCTCTTCAAGATGTTCTTCGATGTCCTGGAGCCCGACTCCCTGACTGACAAGCCCGTGCTGGTCGCGGCGACGGGTGGGAGTGAGCGCCATTCGCTCGCGCTCGAGCATGCGCTCCGGCCGCTGTTCGCCTACCTGCGAGCTGTCGTCGTCCCGACCGCGGTGTACGCCGCCTCGTCGGACTGGGGCGGCGGTGGCACCGGTGGAAACGGCCTGAGCGAGCGGATCAACAGGGCCGCAGACCAGCTGGCGCACCTGGTCGACGTGAGCTCGTCGGCCGGACCGAGCGATCCGTTCGACGACCTGGCGCCGTTCGAACAGCTGCTCAGCGGCGATTAGCGCCAGCGCCGTCTAGGCCCTCGGGGTGGACGGGCGGCGGGTACCGGGGCCTTGGCCAGCAGGTCCGCCGAGGCCACGGGAGTCGCCGATCCAATTACAAAATGTGCTGTGTCTGTCACAATGAGTCACATGTCTCTATCCCAGGCTGGTCCCGTTGTGCCGGGGCGCGGTTACTCCACGGCTGCCGCCTTGCCGCTCGTTGTCACGCTCGCGATCATCACTGCCATGGGGGGTGCCGCGCCCGCTTCCGGCGCCGAGCCGACGAAGGAGACGGCGCGGGTGGCCACTGTCCGTGCGCTGTCGACGGCGCCGACGTCCACGTCGTCTGCGGCTGCTCCCGCGCCTATCCGGGTCGCCGTCGCCGGCGACATTGCCTGCGAGGCGCCCTACACCCCGACGCAGTTCACGTGCCAGCACGACGCCACGGCCCGGCTCATCTCGTCGCGCTCCGTGGACGCGGTGCTCCCCCTCGGGGACACCCAGTACGAGAGCGCCCGGCTGACCGACTACGAGGCGTCGTACGACCCCACGTGGGGTGCGTTCGAAGAGCTGACGTACCCGGTCATCGGCAACCATGAGTACCGCGACCCGGGCGCCCAGGGGTTCTTGTCGTACTTCGGTGCGCGGGTCCCGAACCAGTCGGTTTGGTACGCGTCAGATGTTGGGGCTTGGCGCATCTATGTGCTGAACTCCAACTGTGACCGGGTCGACTGCTCGGCACAGGTGACCTGGCTCGAGCGCGACCTCGCCGCCCATCCGCGACGGTGCTCGCTCGCGGCCATGCACCATCCGCGCTTCTCTTCGGGTGAGCACGGCAACAGCGCGTTCTCGGCCCGGTTGTGGCCGACGCTCGACGCCCATCAGGTGGACCTGGTACTCGCCGGTCACGACCACGACTACGAACGCTTTGCCCCGCAGGACGAACAAGGCAACCGCGATGAGGATGGAGGAGTGCGGCAGTTCGTGGTAGGCACCGGCGGAAGGAGCCTCA
>JACDHG010000205.1 GCA_013821195.1 Propionibacteriales bacterium | reverse complement strand
ACGCCTTGGACGCCGAGTACGGAGAGTTCGGCTCGAGGGGCTGGCTCTCGTCCCAGCTCCCGGAGTCGATCGAGCCGTACACCTCGTCGGTGGACACATGCACGAAGCGCTGCACGCCGTGCTCCAGCGCCGCGTCCAACAGGGTCTGCGTCCCCACGACGTTGGTCATCACGAAGTCGGCGGCACCGAGGATCGACCTGTCGACGTGGCTCTCGGCGGCGAAGTGCACCACGGCATCGCAACGACCCATCAGACCGTCGACGGTGCCCCGGTCGAGGATGTCTCCCTGCACGAACTCCAGGCGACGGTCCTCGAGCACTGGTGCCAGGTTGGCCAGATTCCCTGCGTAGGTGAGGCTGTCGAGGACGACGACCGTCTCGGGCCGCGAGCCTCCCCAGGCATCGCCCAGCACGGCTCTCACATAGTGGCTGCCGATGAAACCGGCCCCGCCAGTCACCAACAGCCTCATGTCGTCCGATCTCCTCGCCGAGGTTTGGCTGCGGCCAGGAAGACCGAGGACCCGAAGGGCAGGTCGTGTCTGCGCAGCAACCGGCTGTCGACGCGGGAGAGTCCCATCAGCACCTTGTCGAGGGTGGGGGACACCTTCGTGAGCCCTTGGCGGGTGTCTGCGGAGCGCCGACGCAGCAGCCGGGCCAGCCGCTCCGCGACGAAGAGCGGGAAGACGGCCGCAAAGCCGTACGTCGAGCGGCGTACGACGAACCCCGCCTCCTCGACGGCCGCGACCAGCCGTGCCTGCGTGTAGCGGCGATAGTGCCCGGCCTGGACGTCGTGGTCGGTCCAGGCCCACTGGTAGGCGGGCACGGACATGAGCAGACGGCCTCCTGGCGCGAGCACCCGGGCCAGCTCGCTCATCGCCTGGGCCTCGGGCTCGCAGTGCTCGACCACATCGAAGGCGCCCACGACGTCGAAGGCTCCGTCAGCGAAGGGCAGCGCCAGAGCGGAGGCGCAGACCCCTTCTCCGGGACTCAGCCCCCGCGGGTCGACGTCTATCGCGATGCGTCGGTGCCCACCCCGCATCCACCCGACGCTCGGACCGTCCGCGCTGCCGACGTCGAGCACAAGGTCCGGCGTGCCGAGGAAGCCGCCGAGCGCCGACCTCAACAGGTCAGCCCTCGCCCGGTACCACCAGTAGTCCGGTTGCTCGATCGAGGACGAGCCCTGCCGGATACCCGTTGTCATGTCGTCCACCTACGCCGCCGACTGGGACACGGCGGCCAGCAGAGCCGCCACCACGCGGTCGATCTCGTCGAGCGTCAGGTTGTTGTGGAAGGGCAGCCGGACCAGGCGGTCGCTGACGTCCACCGTCACCGGGCAGTCCGTCTCGCGTGCGGCGAACCGCCTACCGGCGTCGGAGCTGTGCAGCGGGACGTAGTGGAACGTCGGGTGGATCCGCTGCGCCCGCAGCAGCTCCAGCACCCGGTCGCGGGTGCTCGAGTCCGGCAGCAACACGTAGAACATGTGATAGGCGGACTCGACGCCGTCCGGGATGACGGGAAGCCGAAACCCCAGCTCGGAGCTGTGCGGTGCGAGCAGACGCTGGTACCGCTCGAACACCGCCCGTCGCTTCGCCTGGATCGCCTTCCGCTGCTCGAGCTGGCCGTACAGGTATGCGGCCAGCGTGTCGGCCAGCCCGAACGACGAACCGACGTCCTTCCAGGAGTACTTGTCCACCTGGCCGCGGAAGAAGGCCTGCCGGTCCGTCCCCTTGTCGTAGAGCACCCTGGCACGGTCGACGTCAGCGCTGTCGTTGATGAGCAGGGCGCCGCCCTCACCGCAGACGATGTTCTTGGTCTCGTGGAAGCTGAGCGTTGCGAACCTGCCGAGACTACCGAGCGGCTGCCCGCGCCAGCTCCCGAACAACCCGTGGGCGTTGTCCTCGATCAGCGCGATGTCCGGGCGGTCCGCCAACGCCGCCCTGATTCCCCCCACGTCGCATGCCACTCCCGCGTAGTGGACGGGGACCACGGCACGGACGCTGTCGTCGAGCAGCGTCTCCAGATGCGTCGGGTCGAGCCCGAGGGTCGCTGGCTCGATGTCACAGAAGAGGATGCGCGCCCCTTGACGCACATAGGCGAGCGCTGTGGTGGTGAAGGTGAAGGACGGTACGACGACGGTGTCTCCCGGCTTGAAGTCCAAGAGCATGGCGGAGAGCTCGAGGGCAGCGGTGCACGACGTCGTGAGCAGCACCTCGTGCGCACCGGTCTCCTCCTTGAGCACAGCTCGGGCCCGCGCACTGAACGGCCCCGACGCCGAGGTGTGCCCACTCACCAGGGTCTCCGTCATGTACTCGAGCTCGAGCCCCTCGACGGACGGATAGTTGAACCGGATCTCGCCAGGCTCAGTCATCACGGTCCTTGCCTTCGCACATCGGCAGGGGTCATCTCGAACATCGGCCACAGCCTAACCGCCCACGCTCGCATCGACGGCCGGCTGTCACCACGGCACGTCACGCCCCAACCACGCCTGCAACCGCTCGTCGCTGTCGCGGAAGTAGTCGCGCAGCCTTGCCTCGAGCTCGGCACCGAGCGGTGGCGGCTCTCCCTCGCTCGCGTTCACGACGTCGCTCAGGCCGGTCGGGCGGTGCTCCGCGTCGACGGCGAGAGCGGCGTACAGCGAGCCGATCGACGACTGCTCCAGGTCGTTGTGCAGGAACGTCACGTGCACAGAGTCAGGGAAGCCGGCGAACCAGGCTTCGAGGTGGTCGACATAGCGGCCACGCTCGAGGTAGGCGAACGGGGACACCGAGGTGGCCGTGGGATCCCAGGGCAGGGCACCCTCGAGATTGTCCTCGAGTGCCTGCGCGAGCGGACGGCTCTCCAACCCGTTCTCCTTGCTGAACCGCCAGTTCGAGACGGCGCGCGCGACCGGGTCGCGCAGCTGCACGACGATCTCCGCCCGGCCGAGCACCGATGCCGCCCGCGCCGCTGCCTGCGGGACGTCGAGGTAGCTGGTGCTCTTGTCACCCAGCAGCTGTTCTGACGCTGCGTGGGAGAAGTACGTCGCGCGGTACCAGTCGAGACCGCGCGCGGTGAGCTCGTCGGACACGAACACCTTCGGCTCGGGCTGGGAGGGCCGGGCCATCGTGATGTCGGGATGGGAGTCCAGGAGGGCAGCGAGGTACGTCGTGCCACACCGTTGTCCCCCGATGACCAGCAGGTGCCGTCTCAACCGGACACCCGGTCGACCACGTGGTAGCTCTCATGCGCGCTGACGGCGTTCAAGGTCCGCACGACGTACTCCCCGAGCATGGACAGCAGGGCGATCGTGAACCCGTTGAAGAGGGCGAGAAGCACGACCGTCGTCGTCCACCCCTCGACTCTGGTCTGACCGAAGGCGCCCATCAACAGATACACACCACCCAGCACGAAACTCGTCGCGGAGATGGCGAAGCCGACGAAGGCGGCGAGCCGGAGCGGGTACGACGAGTAGCTGAACAGGATCGTGAAGACGAGCTGGAGGATCCGCAGCGCGCTGTAGTGGCTCTTGCCGCTGGCGCGCTGCTGGTGCAGCACGTCGACGTTCGACCGGTTGCTGGAGTAGATCAGTGCCTGCCCGGTGATGTAGGGGTGGGCGGTGCGCGAGGCACAGATGCGTGCGACCACGTCGCGACGGAGGATCCGGAAGTTCGAGACCGTCAGGTCCCGCGGCTGGCCGAAGATCCGCCGGTTCATCGAGCCGATGGCCTTCGTCCCCAACCGCCGGTAACCGGGGGCCTGCTTCCTTTCGAACCTGCCGAACACGACGTCGCGCCCTGTCATTGCCTCGTCGATGAGCTTGAGCACCTCGCCCGGGGGGTTCTGCCCGTCGTCGTCCATGGTGATGACGTAGTCACCCTTCGACTCCCGCAGAGCGGCGAGGTTGGCGTGGTGCTGGCCGTAGTTGCGCAGCAGGTTCAAGGCGACGACATGGGGGAGTCGTTGCGCCAGGTCCGCGATCACGTCCCAGCTCCCGTCGCGGCTCCCGTCGTTGACGAGGATCACCTCGTAGGACAGTGCCTCCCCCGCGAGCACCTCGATGACCTTCTCCACAGTGGTGCCCACGAGGTCTTCGCTGTTGTAGACCGGGATGACAACCGAGTACGTGAACGTACGCCGGTCGAGCCGGCCCCTCGGGAGGCGGACCTCGGGACCAGTCCTGAGGTGTGGACTCGCGTCCCGGTGAGGCTGATCCATGCGAGGAACTCTGCCACACCCTCATGCCGATCAGGTCAGAGCAGACCTTCGCCCTCGAGGTACTCCTGTGCCACGTCAGCAGGGTCCGCGCGGTCGATGTCGACCTGGGCGTCAAGCCCAGCGATATCCTCCGAGGTCAAGACCTCAGCCAACGCGTTGAGGGTCTCCTCGACGTCGGGGTTGTCCTCGAGGAAGTCGGAGTTGACGGCGGGGATGAGGTTCTGGACCGGCTGGATCTGCTTGTCGTCTTCGAGGACGCCCAGGTCCTGCTCGGCGAGACTTTCCGACTGCGTCGAGGCGACCTCGACCAGTTGCGACTCGCCGCTCACTACCGACTCGATGGCCTGTGGTGATGCGTACCCAAGCGGGAGCACCTTCGTGATGTCGATGCCGTAGTCGTCACTCAGCCCACCCTCGCAGTCGGTGCGTCCCTCACAGTCCGGCGCCGCCGCGAGGACGATCGGCTCTCCCAGAGCAGCCAGGTCGGACAACGTCGACAGATCGTTGTCCTCAGCGAACTGCGACGTGACTGCGAACGCGTTCGCGTCGACGGCCTCCGCCGGCTCGAGCATGGTGATGTTGGACTTCGCCGCAAGCTCGTCGAGCTGCTGCATGGTCTCATCGAGGTCGCTCGACGAGACGGGGTCGGCTCCGTCGCCGTTCGTCGTCGTGTTCAGGAAGTCCGCGAGGCCCGAGACGTACTCGGTCGCGATGTCGACGTCGCCCTTCTCCATCTCGGGGATGTAGACGTCTCTGGTGTCGACGAGCTTCGTCGTGACGGCGTACCCCGCGTCCTCGAGCAGCAGCGAGTACATCGCCGCGGTGATCTGCGTC
>JACDHG010000055.1 GCA_013821195.1 Propionibacteriales bacterium | reverse complement strand
GACCAGGTGGTGCGCGACCTCCGGTCGGTGTTGAGCCTTGGACGAGGAGGAGCGCCGGCCGCGGCCTGGCGGGCCCCCATCGTGAAGACGGTGGCGCACAGTGGTGAGGGCATCGAGGACGTGATCGATGCGATCGAGAGGCATCGCGAGATGTTGGGGTCGACCGGCAGCCTCACCGCGAGGCGGGAGCGGCGCGCCCGGGACGAGATCGAGGCCATCGCCGTCACTGCGCTGCGTGCGCGGTTTACCGACCTCCATGGTCATGCTGACCTCGACGCGCTGGCGGCACGTGTGGCCGCGGGAGAGCAGGACCCCTACACCGCCGCTGACATGCTGGTCGAAGCACTTTGACGTCGCGTCGGCGCGCCTCATGAGCCACAGCAGTCACGTGCACTAGACAAGAATCGGGCTCGTGCTGCACCCGGCACGAGGCCTGCCCACCCACGAGGGTTGGATGACCGACGAGGAGGTCCGATGACTGATGTAGCGAAGAAGAGCGTCACGTTCCTCGTGTTGGCATTCGCGGCGTTCTACCTGCTGACCCAGCCGGAGAACGCCGCCAACGCCATCGGGGGGGCCTTCGAAGCGATCGGGAACGCGTTCGGCCAGCTGATGCGCTTCCTCTCCGCGCTGGCCGACTAGGCCGACGCCATGGCTGGTTGGCTGCGGCGTACGTTCGCCGACCCGCAGATCGACGCTCACCTGCTCTCGGACGAGGGCGAGGTGGTGATCGACGAGGTCCGACGCCACTGGGCTGCGTACTGGCGGACCGCCCTCGAGGCTGCCGGCGCCGTCCTCTTCCTTGTGGTGTTCCTGCACAGCTCGGTCGAGATCGGTTGGCTGCCGTTCCTGCTCGGCTGCCTGCTCGCCCTCCATGCGGGCTGGCTCGCCCTCAGCGAGAACATGGATCGTTTCGTGATCACCAACATGCGCGTTTTCCGCATCCGCGGCGTCTTCGCGCGTCGTCTCGCGACCATGCCGATCTCACGGATCCTCGACATCACCGTCGACAAGCCGTTGCTCGGACGCATCTTCAACTTCGGGCACTTCGTCTTCGAGTCGGCGGCGCAGGAGCAGGGTCTCCGGGACATCCGCTACGTCGGGGTCCCCGACGAGCGTGACCTGACGATCCAGCGGGTCATCCAACGGTCGGGTCTGCGTCGCTCGGTGAGCTGACCGGTGAGGTCGGGGTGCCAGCGCCACGATCCTCCGTGAGGCGGGCGGCTGAGCCCCGGTCGATAGGGTCGAGGCATGGCCCGCAGGACCCCGCTCCCCTTCGATCCCATCGCCGTGGCTGCCCGGCAGTGGGGGCTGCGCTGGCAGGGAGTTCCCGAGATGCGCGCCGTCACGAGCCTGATGCGGGTCCAGCAGCTGGTGCTGGCCGAGCTCGACGAGCTGCTGCGCCCGCACGGACTGACGTTCGCCCGCTACGAGGCGCTGGTCCTCCTCACCTTCTCCCGACACGGCTCGCTGCCGCTGGGCAAGATGGGGGAGCGGCTGCAGGTCCACCCGACGTCGGTCACCTCGATCGTCGACCGGCTCGAAGCCTCCGGCCATGTCGTACGCCGCCCGCACCCGACGGACGGGCGGACCGTGCTGGCGGAGCTCACCGGGTCGGGGCGCGCCATCGTCGAGCTGGCAACCGCTGACCTCGTCGGTGCCGGCTTCGGCGTCGGTGCGCTGGGTTCGGACCAGCTCGACGTGCTGTCGAGCCTGCTGACCCCGGTGCGCAGCGCGGCCGGGGACTTCGTGGACTGACGGTGGCCGCGCCGGCTTGGCGGGGATCGCTGGACGCCGTACCCTTTAGTTGGACGTCCAACTAGTTTCCGGGCGACGCTTCGAGTGCCCCCGATGGAGGAGTCGCCCATGACCGACGCGCACGACATCGACGAGGGCCGCGCACGCTGGCAGCGGCGCTACGACAGCTCACGGGTCAGGGATGCTGACTTCACGACCCTGTCCGGCACGGACGTCGCACCCGTCTACGGGCCGCCCGCCGACGGTGACTACCCCGGTTTCGAACGAATCGGCTGGCCCGGGGAGTTTCCGTTCACCCGCGGCCTCTATGCCACCGGCTACCGCGGTCGGGCCTGGACGGTCCGGCAGTTCGCGGGGTTCGGCAACGCGCGGCAGACCAACGAGCGCTACAAGATGATCCTCGGCCATGGCGGTGGCGGACTGTCCGTCGCCTTCGACATGCCGACGCTGATGGGCCGCGACAGTGACGACCCGCAGTCCCTCGGTGAGGTCGGGCATTGCGGGGTCGCCATCGACACAGCCTCTGACATGGAGACCCTCTTCGACAAGATTCCGCTCGAGGACGTCACGACCTCCATGACGATCTCGGGGCCGGCGGTGCCGATCTTCTGCATGTACCTCGTCGCCGCGGAGCGGCAGGGTGCCGACATCGGCAAGCTCAACGGCACGCTGCAGACCGACATCTTCAAGGAGTACATCGCCCAGAAGGAGTGGCTGTTCGGCCCCGAGCCGCACCTGCGCCTCATCGGAGACCTGATGGAGTACTGCGCTCGCGACATCCCGGACTACAAGCCGCTGTCCGTGTCCGGCTATCACATCCGCGAGGCCGGCTCCACGGCCGCGCAGGAGCTCGCGTTCACACTTGCCGACGGGTTCGGCTACGTCGAGCTCGGCCTCTCGCGCGGACTCGACATAGAGAAGTTCGCCCCCGGACTGTCCTTCTTCTTCGACGCTCATCTCGACTTCTTCGAGGAGATCGCGAAGTTCCGCGCCGCCCGCCGCCTCTGGGCCCGCTGGATGCGCGACGTCTACGGCGCGCAGACCGAGAAGGCGCAGTGGCTGCGCTTCCACACCCAGACCGCCGGAGTCTCACTCACCGCCCAGCAGCCCTACAACAACGTCGTTCGCACCGCTGCCCAGGCGCTGTCGGCCGTGCTCGGTGGCACCAACTCCTTGCACACGAACGCGCTCGACGAGACGTTGGCGCTGCCGACCGAGCAGGCGGCCGAGATCGCTATGCGCACCCAGCAGGTCCTGATGGAGGAGACGGGGGTCGCCAATGTCGCCGACCCACTCGGCGGCTCGTGGTACGTCGAGGCACTGACAGACGAGATCGAGGCGCAGGCGAATGCGATCTTCGACACGATCCTGCAGATCGGCGGATCGACGCTGCGCTCCGGCGACATCGCGGGGCTCGCCGAGCAGGTGCGAGGCAGCGCCGCCGATCCCAAGCGCGTTGTCGGGCCGATGACCCCGGGTATTCTGCGCGGTATCGAGGATGGTTGGTTCATGGCCGAGATCGCCGAGGCCGCCTTCCAGTACCAGACGGCGCTGGAGAAGGACGAGAAGAAGGTGGTGGGCGTCAACGTCCACACCTCGACCGTCAGCGGTGAGCTCGAGATCCTCCGTGTCTCGCACGAGGTCGAGGTCGAGCAGGTCCGAGAGCTCGCCGAGCGTCGTACCTCTCGTGATCCTCAGGCTGTCGATGCTGCGATGTCTCGGCTGGTGGAGGTCGCACGCACCGACGAGAACCTGATCCCCGCCATGCTGGACGCCGTCAGGGTCGAGGCGTCGCTCGGCGAGATCTGTGACGCGCTTCGCGCCGAGTGGGGCGAGTACCGCGAGCCCGCCCGGTTCTAGAGCCCCCTCGATTCGTCCGGCTGGGTCGGGCGTGGGCTACCCGCGGTGGGTCGGACGAATCGCAGAGTGGGGGTGACTCCTAGGATGAGGGCATGACGGTCCCGCAGTTCTCGCGTCCCGGCGCCATCGACCTGTCCGCGCTTCGCCGGCCCGCTGGCACACCCTCGGCGACCGGGAGTGGCAGTGCCACGGCTGCCGCGCCGGGAGGCGGCTACACCATCGACATCACGAGCGAGCAGTCGCTGCGTTCGGATGTCGTGGAGCGCTCCATGTCGGCGGTCGTGCTTGTGAGCTTCTGGTCGCCCCAGGTCCCGGCGTCCGTCGAGATCAACGCAGTGCTCGGCATGCTCGCCGACGAGTATGCCGGACGCTTCTTGTTCGCCAGGCTCGACATCGAGGGACAACCGGATCTCGCGCAGGCCCTCGGCATCCCTCAGGTACCGCTCGTGGTGGCGGCCCTTCGAGGTCAGCTGGCACCCCTCATCCAAGAGCCGCTTCCCGAGCCCGAGATGCGGGCGCTCGTCGACCAGATCCTTGAGTCGGCCGTCGCCAACGGGGTCGCCGGCATCGTGGAGCCTGCCGGTCCGATCTCCGGAGCAGCGGCAGCCGAGGAGCCGGCAGACGAACCCGTCTCCCGGTTCCCCGAGGCCGAGGCTGCGCTCCTGAGTGGTGACCTCGATGCGGCGATCGAGGGATACGAGGAGGGGTTGCGCTCCTCGCCGGCCGATCCGGAGGCCTCGCTAGGGCTCGCCCAGGCAAAGCTCCTCAAGCGCACCCAGGGCGTCGACATGACCGCCGCCCGTGAGGCTGCCGCTTCTCGGCCGGAGGACGTGAGTGCCCAGACGCTCGCAGCAGACCTCGACCTGATAGGTGGCAACGTCGAGGACGCGTTCGGCAGGCTCATCGACCTCGTCCGACGTACCAGCGGTGACGGACGAGATGTCGCCCGCGGGCACCTGATCGAGATGTTCGGTGTGGTCGGCGACGCCGATCCCCGGGTCGCCAAGGCGCGCCAACAACTCGCCAGCGCCCTCTTCTAGGCCACGAGGAAACCGGATGAGGCGAGCCGGTGGGGTGGTGGTTCTCCAGCTCGGAGTGTTGCTCGTCATCTTGGGTGCCCTCGGTGCCATCGCGTTCGGACCTGATAACCGAGTCACGCCAGAGCCACTGCCACTGAGCTCGCTCGGCATCGCTGTGATCACGGCCCCCGCAGCACTTGCCTACTCCGGTCCCACAGTCGAGCTGACAGTCACCCGGGATGGGTCCGCACCTGTGTTCGTGGGGGTTGGGTACGACGTCGACGTGCAGGACTACCTCACCGCCACCCCCTACACACAGGTCGACTCGATCAGCATTCCCCTTGAGGTGAAGACCAGCGAGGTCGACGGCGCCGGACTCCCCGAGGCCCGCCCCGGGGATCTCGACTGGTGGCTCGTCAGCGACTCCGGGCGCGGCTCCGCGACGGTGACTCTCCCGCTCTCGGACGCCGCGGTCGACGTGGTGGTGATGGATCCTTACCTGCGACCGGGACTCGACGTCTCGGTGACCCCCGGCGTGGTCCGACGAGGAGCCTTCGTGGGTGGACTCGCGCTCAGCCTCGCAGGCGTGGCTCTGGGTGTTGTCGGCTGGATGCTGATCTCGAGTGTTCCGACCGGGCGTGGTCGCCACACCGCTCGACAGCGGCTGGTCCGGCCAGACCGGGCTCATCCGCGTGGGAGGGAGGGCTAGGTGAGGCAAATGTGGTGCTGCAGCGCAGCGGCCATGCTGCTGGCAACGGTGACGCGACCGGCTCCTGAGCTTCACGCGTATGCCCAGGGATCCGACTGGCGGACACGACCGGACACCGCCTGCCCGGCGTCTTGGTGGGGTTGCGGGCCCTGATTCGGCGGTCAGCGGGTGTGTTCGGTCGAGGGGTGCTGGCTGCTACGGCGTCGCTGTGGCCTCGGAGGCCCAGCGCAGCCAGACCGTCGCCAGCGGCGGCAGCTGCACGAGGGCAGAAGCACGCATCCCATGCCACTCGTCCGCCGTCGCCTCGACCGCCCCGAGGTTTCCCACACCTGACCCGTGGTAGCGCTCCGCGTCGGTGTTGAGGAGCTCCTCCCACGCGCCCGTCTCGGGAAGTCCGAGCCGGTAGTCGTGGTGGGGGACCGCCGCGTAGTTGGCCACACAGGCCACGTGGGTGCCGTCGGCGCCGGACCGCAGGAAGCTGAACACGTTGTTCGTGCTGTCGTTGGCGTCGATCCACGAGAAGCCCGAGGGGTCGTGGTCCAAGGCCCACAGTGCCGCATTGTCGGCATACGCGCGGTTCATATCACCGACGAGATCGTGGACGCCTTGGTGCTCGACGTGGTCGAGCAACCACCAGTCGAGCTCGCGTGCCTCGGCCCACTCCGACTCCTGCGCCATCTCACAACCCATGAAGATCAGCTGCTTGCCCGGGTGCGCCCACATGAACGCGAGGTACGCACGCACGTTGGCAAGCTGTTTCCATCTGTCGCCTGGCATCTTGCGCAGCAGCGAGCCCTTGCCGTGCACCACCTCGTCGTGCGAGATCGGCAGCACGTAGTTCTCGGCGTAGGCGTACATCATCGAGAACGTCATCTCGTGGTGGTGGTACTGGCGATGAACCGGGTCGTTCGCCACGTAGCCCAAGGAGTCGTGCATCCAGCCCATGTTCCACTTGAAGCCGAACCCGAGACCACCGACGTGCGTGGGCCGGGTGACGCCCGGCCAGGCGGTGGACTCCTCGGCGATCGTCACGCTTCCCGGGACCCGCTTGTAGCAGGTGGCGTTCAGCTCCTGGAGGAACGCGACCGCCTCGAGGTTCTCACGCCCACCGTAGACGTTGGGGGACCACTCGCCCTCCCTGCGGGCGTAGTCGAGGTAAAGCATCGACGCGACACCGTCGACTCGCAGGCCGTCGACATGGAACTCCTCCAGCCAGTACACGGCGTTCGCCACCAGGAAGTTGCGCACCTCGGAGCGACCGAAGTCGAAGATGTGGGAGCCCCACTCGGCGTGCCAGCCGCGACCTGGGTCGGCGTGCTCGTACAGCGGCGTGCCGTCGAACCGCGCCAGTGCCCAGTCGTCGGTCGCGAAGTGGCCGGGCACCCAGTCGACGATGACCCCGACGCCTGCGGCATGAAGCCGATCGACCAGGTAGCGGAAGTCGTCAGGGCTGCCGAACCGCGCAGTGGGCGCGAAGAACGACGTGACGTGGTAGCCCCACGAACCTCCGAACGGGTGCTCCATGACGGGGAGCAGCTCCACATGGGTGAAACCGAGCTCCGACACGTATGCCACCAGCTGCTCCGCCAGCTCACGGTAGCCGAGGCCGCGCCGCCACGAGCCGAGGTGCACTTCGTAGACGCTCATCGGTCGTTCCGTCGGCGTGACGGTGGCTCGCTGTCTGATCCAGTCGGCGTCCTCCCACTCGTATGCCGAAGCGAAGACGACAGATGCCCGCAGGGGCGGCACCTCGGTGTGCTGAGCCATCGGGTCTGCCTTCTGCCGCCACGTCCCGTCGGAGCTGAGCACCTCGTACTTGTAGAGAGCGCCGCTGCCGACGCCGGGAAGGAACACCTCCCACACCCCGGACACGCCGAGGCGACGCATCGGGTGTCCGCGACCGTCCCAGTGGTTGAAGTCTCCTACGACCCTGACTCCTTGCGCCGCCGGCGCCCAGACTGCGAACGACGTCCCCGTCACCGGCCCTTCGAGGGTCTCGTACTCACGAACCTGAGCACCGAGCACGTTCCACAGCTCCTCGTGGCGGCCCTCGTTGATGAGGTGCTGGTCCATTGCGCCGAGCGTCGGAAGGTAGCGGTAGGGGCAGTCGACGGTCTGCGTCTCTCCGGCGTCGTACGTCACGTCCAGCCGGTAGTCGGGCACCGCCTCCTGCGGGAGCGCGACGACCCAGACCCCCTCGTGCTCGTGAGTCATCGGCACGGAGTTCGAGCCACTGCGAACAGAGACGGTGTGCGCCAAGGGACACAACGTCCGGATCGTCACGCCGCCGCCGCCGCCGTGCGGGCCAAGGATGTCGTGCGGGCTGGCGTGCCTGCCGGACACGAGCGCCGCGAGCTCGGGCCGTGGCACCAGGATGGGCGTCGCCGATGACGTCATGTCAGCTCTCCAAGGCCAGGCGGTGAATGGCGTGCAGCGGGATCGAGACCCAGCTTGGCCGGTTGCGGGTCTCGTAGACCGCTTCGTAGACGGCCTTGTCCGCCTCGTACGCCAGCAGCAACGTGCGCTGCACGTCGCCGTTGGCGTTGTCGCCGAAGTAGCCCCGCAGGAACGCACGCCGGTTGCGCGCGACCCACTCGTCGGCACGGTAGCTCAGCTGTTCCCTCTCGCCGAACTGTCGGAGCGTCGCCCCGGCGGCATACCCGAACGACCGCATCATGCCGGCGACGTCACGCAGTGGCGAGTCCATCGCGACTCGCTCAGGGAGCGACTTGGCTGGCTCACCCTCGAAGTCGATGAGCTTCCAGCCCTTGACCGTCCGCAGCGTCTGCCCGAGGTGCAGGTCGCCGTGGATGCGTTGAAGCGAGACTTCGGAGGCGAAGACGCGCAGCCGTTCATAGTGCCGCTCGAGGCCGTCGGCGTACGCGTCGATCTCGGGAACGATGACTCTGGCCCTCGTCAGTCGCTCGGACATCGACTCCGCGAGGGCGGCTTGTTGCTCGCCCGTCAGTGTGCTGAGCCCGAAGATCTCGGCGAGGTGGGTGTGCACGCTGGCGGTGGCGGCGCCGAGCCGCTCGGCCTCGCCGGCGAAGTCGCCGCCAACCTCGTCGGGATGCAGGTCCTCCTCGATCAGTAGGTCGCGGACGCTACCGAGAGCGAGGTCCCAGCCATCGGTGGCGGTGCGTAGGTAGAGCTGGAGCATGCCGAGGTCCCCGTGGGCGGACTCCCCGTCAGGTCCCGACCAGTTGCCACTGATCCAGCCCCGCAAGGGAGCGACGTGCTCGTCACCGGCGTGGGTGAGCGCCTCATGGATCTCGATGTCGGGGTTGCCTCCCGCGCTGACCCGGCGAAACAGCTTCAAGATGGCGTCCTCGCCGAAGGCGATCGAGGTGTTCGACTGCTCGGCTGTCATCACCGTGCCGAAGACCCCCCCGCCAGGAAGCTCCGCGTCGTCGATGACGTGGAACGTCACGGCACCGTCGTCGAGGCGGTGGTGGAAAGCTCGAAGGAACGCATCCGCGGCGGGCTTGAGGTACACGGCGTCGTACGCAGTGCTGAGCCCTAGCTCGTCGTGCTCCACGGGGCCGACAAGAGCGTGGCTCCAGCGAGGATCCGGCTCAGGGAGATAGGCAACCGGGAACTGGTAGGAGTCTTTGGTGCCGTCCTCGAACTCGGCTGTGACGATCTCGATCCTGACCCGGGGCTGCTCCGACGTCAGCCACGGCATGGCATGCACATGGGTGATGGCGAACTTCCGTCCCTTGCCCGCGAACCATCGCCGGCTGGTGAAGTAGGCAGCGAGCTGTTCGTGGTAGCCCGGAGTCACGGTCTTGGGGCCTCCTCTGCCCTCGAGATCAGGAACCAGTAGAAACCGTGTCCTGACAGCGTCAACAGGTAGGGCAGTTCCCCGATCCGCGGGAATCTCACGTGACCGAGCATCTCGATGGGTTGGCTGCCCTCCCAGCGCCGCAGGTCGAGCTCGACGGGTTGCGGGAACCGGGAGAGGTTGTTGACGCACAGCACGGTGTCGTCACCGAAGTCTCGGCTGAACGAGAACACGCTCGGATTGCTGCCGCCGAGGTCGGTGAAGCTACCCATGCCGAACGCCGGGTGCTGCTTGCGCGCATGGACCATCCGTCGCGTCCAGTGAAGCAGTGAGGAGGTGTTCTCGAGCTCTGCCTCGACGTTGACGGACTGGTAGCCGAAGACCGGGTCCTGGACGGTGGGGAGGTGGAGCCGGCCGGGTGTCGCCGTCGAGAACCCGGCATTGCGGTCAGGTGTCCACTGCATGGGGGTGCGGACGCCGTCGCGGTCCCCGAGCCAGATGTTGTCGCCCATCCCGATCTCGTCGCCGTAGTACAACACTGGTGAGCCAGGCAGCGCGAGCAGCAGCGCGGTGAAAAGCTCGATCTGGTTGATGTCGTTCTCGAGGAGGGGCGCGAGGCGGCGGCGGATCCCGATGTTCGCCTTCATCCGCGGGTCTTTGGCGTACTCCGACCACATGTAGTCACGATCCTCGTCGGTGACCATCTCGAGTGTCAGCTCGTCATGGTTGCGCAGGAAGATGCCCCACTGGCAGTGGTCCGGGATCGCGGGGGTCTGCTCGAGGATCTCGGAGATGGGGTAGCGGGACTCGCGGCGGACAGCCATGAAGATGCGGGGCATGACAGGGAAGTGGAAGCACATGTGGCACTCGTCGCCACCCTGCTCGAAGCTGCCGAAGTAGTCGACGACGTCGGCGGGCCATTGGTTCGCCTCCGCCAGCAACACCCGGTCCGGGTACTCGTCGTCGACGGTCTTGCGGACCTTCCGCATGAACTCGTGGGTCTCCGGCAGGTTCTCGCCGTTCGTGCCAGGTCGCTCGTAGAGGTAGGGCACGGCGTCGAGCCGGAATCCGTCGATGCCCATGTCAAGCCAGAACCGCAACGAGTCGAGGATCGCCTCCTGCACGTCCGGGTTGTCGAAGTTGAGATCTGGCTGATGGCTGTAGAAACGGTGCCAGAAGTACTTCTGTCGCAGCGGGTCCCAGGTCCAGTTCGACGGCTCGGTGTCGACGAAGATGACGCGGGCGTCCTCGTAGAGCTCGTCGGTGTCCGACCAGACGTAGAAGTCGCCGTACGGACCCTCCGGGTGGCGGCGCGACTCCTGGAACCACACATGCTGGTCACTGGTGTGGTTCATGACGAAGTCGATGATGATGCGGATCCCACGCGAGTGGGCATCGTCGAGGAGCGCCTTGAAGTCCTCGATCTTGCCGACCTCAGGCAGGATGTCCTCGAAGTCAGCGACGTCGTACCCGCCGTCGCGCAGCGGGGACGTGAAGAACGGCGGGATCCACAGGCAGTCCACGCCGAGCCACTCGAGGTAGTCGAGCTTCTCGCGCAGGCCGATGAAGTCGCCGACCCCGTCGCCGTTCGAGTCCTTGAAGGACCGCACGAGGACTTCGTAGAAGACGGCACGCTTGAACCACATCGGGTCCTCGTTCATCGTTCAGGCCCTCCTGATCGACAAGACGTGGGCGCACTCGACCGCAGGGTCGAGTCGAACGTAGTTCTGCTCGCCCCAACGCCAGCTCTGACCCGAGATCTCGTCGTCGACCACGAACGTGTCGTGCCAGTCGAGGCCGAGGGCCGGCATGGTCAGCTTCACCGTCGTGTCACGTGCGCCGTGGGGGTCGACGTTGACGACAACGATGACGACGTCGTCACCACCCTCGGGGGTCGTCGTGCGTTTGCTGAAGCAGACGATCGACTCGTCGCCGCTGCGATGGATGGTGACGTTACGCAGCCGCTGCAAGGCCGGGTGCCGCCGCCGGATCTCGTTGAGGCGCGTCAGGTACGGCGCCAGTGTCCGACCTTCCCGGTCGGCCGCGTCCCAGTCGCGTGGCCGGTACTCGTACTTCTCGGAGTTCAGGTACTCCTCTGAGCCGGGCTTGACAGCCACGTGCTCGAAGAGCTCGAACCCGGCGTACACCCCCCAGGTGGGCGCACCCAGAGCTGCCAGCGAGCCCCGGACCCGGAAGGCGGCGGGACCGCCGTACTGCAGGTACTCGGTGAGGATGTCCGGGGTGTTGACGAAGAGGTTGGGACGCATGACGTCACTGGTGTCGTGCGAGAGCTCGTCGAGGTAGGTCTCGACCTCCCACTTGGTGTTGCGCCAGGTGAAGTACGTGTAGGACTGGTGGAAGCCCACCATGGCCAGCGCGCGCATCATCGCCGGCCTGGTGAAGGCCTCCGCCAAGAAGATGACGTCGGGGTCGGTGCCGCGGATCTCACCGAGCAGCCACTGCCAGAACGGCACCGGCTTCGTGTGTGGGTTGTCGACGCGGAAGATGCGCACGCCGTGGTCCATCCACAGCCGCACCACCCGCAGCACCTCCCTCGACACGCCCTCGAAGTCGTTGTCGAAGCTCATCGGGTAGATGTCCTGGTACTTCTTCGGCGGGTTCTCGGCGTAGGCGATGCTGCCGTCCGCCCGCGTCGTGAACCACTCCGGGTGCGTGCTCACCCACGGGTGGTCAGGGGCGCACTGCAACGCCAGGTCGAGTGCGACCTCGAGGCCCAGTCGCGACGCTTCGGCGACGAAGGCGTCGAAGTCCGCCATCGTGCCGAGGTCGGGGTGGAT
>JACDHG010000054.1 GCA_013821195.1 Propionibacteriales bacterium | reverse complement strand
GTCGTACGGGCGCGCCTACCTGCTCACCGCCGGCCAGTTCGCCGACGTGGCCGCGCAGGAGATGCACAGAGTCCCTGATACGGACCTCGACCTGACCGGCCTGTGGGCCAACGGTCACGCGGTGCTAGGCCCCGGCCGTTACGAGCGTCTGCTGGTGGTGGGCGAGCTGGGCGGCTCCCCGGTCGTGACGTTCACCGCGTCCTGGACCCAGGACGACGTCGAGCGCAACGCGCCGGTGGCGGCCTACCTGAAGACGATGGCGGTCGGCTTGCGGGAAGGCCACAACCTCGACGACGCGGCCGTGGTGGACTATCTATACGCCAGACCGGGAGTCTCGCCACCGTGGACGAGAGCCGGTCTCACCACAGCCCTCGGCATTCGCTCAGAGGCATGAGCCAGGGGTGCTTCCTAGATCCGAGTGTGAGGTTCCGTTGGCGACCTGAGGCTCGGTCGTTGCTCGCTTGCGGTCGCGGGTCTCCAGTTGCGGGTCGTTGCCTGATGGCCGTACGCCGTACCCCAGGATGGGTGTATGACCGGGCCCACCCTGGCCGACGCAGCGCACCTCGCGTCGCGTTATGCCGACCGGCTGCTCGTCTGCACCACCCGGGATGTGCACCGCGCCATCGCCGGCCGCGTCCTCACCCTCACCGGGCAGCAGCACACTCCCGTCGGCGTGCTCCATGACAGGATCACCAGCGGCGTGTACGGCGGGGTTGGGCTCGCCACCCGCGCGCTCGGCAAGGTCGGCAGCCTGGGTGTCGGTAGGACGACCGACCTCGAGGGCACGCGAAAAGGGCGCCGAGTGGCGTCGATCGTCAACGGGCTCATCGGCGACGTGCTGCGCGATCAGGGCAGTCCGGCCGCCATCACCCCGTCGTTCCGGCTGGACGGGCGGGACCTCGAGCTCGCGCGGGACACGCTGAGGGCGGCGTACCCCGACGCGACCGGCCGTGTCGTGGTCTTCGTGCCCGGTCTGTGTGAGGACGAGACCTGCTGGAGCTACCGACGCGCCGAGCGTGGCCCGACGTACCTGCAACGCCTGCGCGACGGCGCCCGCTGGACGCCGCTGGCCGTGCGGCTCAACACCGGCATCCCCATCCAGGACAACGCTGTCGCGCTCACCGGGCTCGTCGACGGGCTGGTCGACGCGTGGCCGCGCGACGTGCGCGAGATCGCCTTCGTCGGGCATTCCCTGGGGGGCCTCGTGGTGCGCTCCGCGGCCGGCTGTGCGTGGAGTTCGCCCTGGGCGGACCGCGTCTCCCACGTCGTGCTCCTCGGCAGCCCCCACGGTGGGGCACCGCTCGAGCGGCTCGTCGAGCGTGCCGTCCCGACGATGCGGCGGCTGCCGGAGGTGGCGCCGTTCGCGACGATCCTGGAGCAGCGAAGCGTCGGGATCCGCGACCTGCATGACGGCATCGGCGTGGACGCCGCCCTGTGGTGCGCGGCGGCATATCACTGTGTCGCGGCCACCCTGGGTAAAGGTGAGCGGTCGCTGGCCGGCCGGATGTTCGGCGACCTGCTGGTGCTTCTCAGAAGTGCCCAAGGCTCGGGCGCCAAGGTCGACGCGGACTTCCGCCACATCACTTCGGCACACCACCTCGACCTCCTCAACCACCCGCTCATTCACGCCGACCTGGAGAGATGGCTGGGCGAGCCGGTCGCTGACGTCCTTGGGCGGTGGTTGCCGGGGTCTCCGGTCTGACCCCTGTCGATCAGATCGTCTGACGCGAGGCGAATCCGACCGTCGTACAACCGCACGGAAGGTGCGCAAAGATCCGGCTCCGGCGTTGCTCTGGACCCGTGACACGTTGCTCTGGACCCGCGTACGTCGGATCCTTCGCGCACGCGGTGGCCGAGCGATCCGACTGTGGCGTTGCGCTGGCCCCGCGAGCGTCGGATCCTGCGGTCGATGGGGTCAGAGATCCGGGAGGTGCAGGGGCTCGGTCGGCCGGCCGTGGCGGAAAAGGTCGGCGAGGAGGTGCCCGAAGCGTCGGGGGGTGAACGTCACGTAGCCGGGGTGTTCGGTGGCCCCTCCGTCGTACAGTCGTTGAGCCGCCATGACCTCCTCGTAGGGCCACCACCTGACGCCGTCGAGGTTCTCGGCCCTCAGCTCCGTCTCGGTGAAGGTGGGACGCGGGTCGAAGGCATCGATATCCAACCAGAAGAACGTGTCGTGCTGACCGTCCCAGCGGGTCATGGCGAAGACGTGCTCCTTCACCCAGACAGGGCGACCAGGGTCGACGACGTCGAGGCCGAGCTCCTCGCGCAGCTCACGGACGAGCCCGGCCTCGACGCTCTCGCCGGGGTCGAGCCCCCCGCCTGGGCAGGCCCACAAGCCGGTCGGGAGGTTGTCGGCGGGGAAGTCGAAGTGGACCATCAGCACCCGACGCCTAGGGTCCGTCACGATCGCTCGCGCGGCTGGCCGGATGCGTAGCTGGAGGCGGTCTGGCTCGGACACCTGTCGCAGTCTAGTAAGCCATAAGCCATGTCTGGCGGCGTTGCCCGTCAGACGGCGTCCGACGGCGTCAGACGGCCCGGACGCCCTGGCGCGGCGTCGTGCGCCGACAGCGAACAAGCCCGCCAGTCCCGTGGCTTTGTCCCCACCGGCCGCTAGGGTCGATCACGTGACCCCCCCAAATCCCACAGACATAGAGATGAACGGTGGCGGAGCCCAGGCCGGGCTCGACGACCACATCTACCAACGGCTGCTCAAGGAGCGGATCGTCTTCCTCGGCTCGGAGGTGAAGGACGAGAACGCAAACGCGATCTGCGCGCAGATGCTGCTGCTCAATGCAGAGGACGACAGGCGTGACATCTACCTCTATATCAACTCACCCGGGGGCTCTGTCGACGCCGGGATGGCGATCTACGACACGATGCAGTACGTCTCCAACGACGTGGCGACCTTCGGGATGGGCCTGGCGGCGTCGATGGGGCAGTTCCTGCTCTGTGCCGGCACCGCGGGCAAGCGCTACGCCTTGCCCCACGCGCGGATCATGATGCACCAGCCTTCGGGGGGGCTCGGTGGCTCCGCGTCGGACATCAAGATCCAGGCCGAGCAGTCCCTGTACATCAAGAAGGTCTTGTTCGAGCTCATCAGCAGGCACACCGGCCAGGGGCTCGAGCAGGTCGAGCTGGACGCTGACCGTGACCGCTGGTTCACCGCCGACCAGGCCAAGGACTACGGATTCATCGACCACGTCGTCGCGCAGGCTGTCGAGGTCACCGCCGGCAAGAAGGACGCACCGAAGGGGTTCCAATGAGCATCCACCCCACCACCCCAGCCGACGTCGGAGGTCTCGCCATGAACCCTCTGCTCAACCAGCTGCCGCTGCACCAGCAGACGGCCCCGCGCGCCGAGTACTTCATCCCGCAGTGGGAGGAGCGCACGTCGTACGGCGTCCGCCGTATCGACCCGTTCGCCAAGCTGTTCGAGGACCGCATCATCTTCCTCGGCACCCCGATCAGCGATGACATCGCCAACGCCGTGATGGCCCAGCTGTTGTGTCTGCAGTCGATGGACCCCGATCGCGACATCAGCATCTACATCAACTCACCGGGTGGCTCCTTCACCGCGCTGACCGCGATCTACGACACGTTGCGCTACCTCAAGCCAGACGTGGAGACCGTGTGCCTCGGCCAGGCCGCCTCCGCGGCTGCGGTGCTGCTGGCCGCCGGCACCAAGGGCAAGCGGCTGGCGTTGCCCAACAGCCGGATCCTGATCCACCAGCCCTACACCGAGGGCAGCTACGGTCAGGCGAGCGACATCGAGATCCAGGCCAACGAGATCCTGCGGATGCGCACCCTGCTCGAGCACATGATCTCTGAGAACACCGGCAAGCCCATCGAGGAGGTCAGCCGCGACATCGAGCGCGACAAGATCCTGACGGCGGAGCAGGCCATCGAGTACGGCCTGATCGACCAGATCCTCGAGTCGCAGAAGGCGACACCCGCGAACGCTTAGGCTCAAGATGCCGACCATTGACCGGGGTGACAGGTACGGTCATCACAGAGTCAAGCTCTCGGTCAGCGACGACCAGACCCCCACCAATCGGAGGAGACGCAGCAGGTGGCACGCATAGGTGATGGCGCAGACCTGCTGAAGTGCTCTTTCTGCGGAAAGAGCCAAAAGCAGGTCAAGAAGCTCATCGCCGGCCCCGGCGTCTACATCTGCGACGAGTGCATCGACCTCTGCAACGAGATCATCGAGGAGGAGCTCTCCGAGACCAGTGAGCTGGGCCTCGAGGAGCTCCCCAAGCCACGGGAGATCTACGAGTTCCTCAACGACTACGTGATCGGACAGGACGCGGCGAAGAAGTCGCTCGCGGTGGCGGTCTACAACCACTACAAGCGGGTGCAGGCCGGCGCTGCGACGGCACTGCAGAGCCGCAGTGGCAAGGACGAGTCCGTGGAGCTGGCGAAGTCGAACATCTTGATGATCGGCCCGACGGGATGCGGCAAGACCTACCTGGCTCAGACGCTCGCTCGGATGCTCAACGTGCCGTTCGCCATCGCTGACGCAACCGCGCTCACCGAGGCCGGCTACGTCGGGGAGGACGTCGAGAACATCCTCCTGAAGCTCATCCAGGCCGCCGACTACGACGTAAAGAAGGCCGAGACCGGCATCATCTACATCGACGAGGTCGACAAGGTCGCGCGCAAGTCGGAGAACCCGTCGATCACCCGCGACGTCTCAGGTGAAGGGGTGCAGCAGGCGCTGTTGAAGATCCTGGAGGGCACGACTGCGTCGGTGCCGCCGCAGGGTGGCCGCAAGCACCCGCATCAGGAGTTCATCCAGATCGACACCACCAATATCTTGTTCGTCGTCGGCGGCGCTTTCGCCGGGCTCGAGCACATCATCGAGCAGCGGGCCGGGAAGAAATCGCTCGGCTTCAGCTCCGAGCTGCAGACCCGCAAGGATGCCGACGTCGACACCCTGTACTCCCAGGTGCGGCCAGAGGACCTGCTCAAGTTCGGCCTCATCCCGGAGTTCGTCGGGCGTCTCCCGGTCATCGCGACTGTCGACAAGCTGCATGAGTCCGACCTGATCCGCATCCTCAACGAGCCGCGCAACGCGCTCACGAAGCAGTACCAGAAGCTGTTCGAGCTCGACAACGTGGATCTCGAGTTCACCCAGGACGCCATCGAGGCGATCGCTGACCAGGCGATGCTGCGCGGCACCGGGGCGCGTGGCCTCCGTGCCATCCTCGAGGAGGTCCTGCTCAACGTGATGTACGACGTGCCGAGCCGCGACGATGTTGCCAAGGTCGTCGTGACGAAGGAAGTCGTCTGCGACAACGTCAACCCGACCCTGGTCCCGCGCGCGGAGCCCGCCAAGAAGAAGAAGTCCGCCTAACCCTCGTCGTACCGCCCCACGCCCCGTCTGGCGTCACTCGTTCGTGCCCGCTTCCCTTCGCGATTCGTCCGTCTGTACGCGCGTGGTTTGAGTGTGAGGCTCCCGGACGAATCGGGTCGAGCGCTGCGTCTTGCGATTCGTCTGACTGGGTGCGCGTGGTTTGAGTGTGAGGCTCCCGGACGAATCGGGTCGAGCGCTGCGTCCTGGGATTCGTCTGACTGGGTGCGCGTGGTTTGAGTGTGAGGCTCCCGGACGAATCGGGCGTCACCGTTGGCGGGGTACGCCGATGGCCGCGAGGTCCCGCATGATCGTATCGCCATCGTCGCGGATCTCGAACGTGCTGCACCTCAACACGCGCCCGACGCCGATGACCACGCCACGTTCACGGACCATGTCTGCCGACCAGGTCTCCACCTCCAGGTGAAACGCACCGTCGATCTCGAGAACGACCCTGGTCCCGTCTACCAGATCCCAGCTGCAGTCCAGGTATCGCCGTCGACCGTGGGCGTCGTACCGGAAGACCTGCCGAGTCGGTGGTTGCAGACCGAACACCCGGCAGAGCCGGCCCAGGTCGATCTCAGCGAAGGAATGAGCGCCACCGGCGATGTCGAGGAGGGAGAGTCGGATCTGACGGCCGTGACGCAGCTTCGAGATGGTGAGGCTCGCGTCGAACAGCCGATCGCTGCGAGCAAGCCCCTGCTGGACGCAAGCCGCCACGATGCCGATCCCTGCCCGCACGCTGGGCTTTCGCTCTGCCGCCAGCAGGCAGGCATGCTCGACCCGCAGCTGGGAGGGCGAACGAATCGGATGAACCCACGGGGTGTAGTCGCGTCGCGACTCGTGAAAGAAGAAGCCCTCGAGGGGATCAGGTGCCTGGCTCTTCGGACATAGCACATCGAAGAGCTCGGGCTCCCACCGCTCGAGACCGTTGCACTTCAGGGTGGTGCAGTGGGACAAGGCAGCACCCGCTCCCGCGTGCAGCACGCCGAGCCACAGTTGTTGAGCGTAGGTGAGGGGCGCATTCTGCAGCGCGACGACTTCTGTCGAGAGCTCGTGCCAACGGCCGTAGTTGATCTCGTGAGCCACCTGATGACGGGTCCAGCCACGTGCGCGCAGCTGGTCTCGTCGCACCACCCTGGCTTGGCGTTCACTGAGATCCCTGATGGCCAGCAGCCGGGTCTCCCGCGTCGCACCCCCTCCCCGATTCGTCAGCCCCGATGCGCGTGGTCCGAGTGGCTCAGGCTCGGACGAATCGGTGCCGTCAAGATTCGTCCGACCCGATGCGTGGGGAGCGCGCTGCTCAGAGTCGGACGAATCGGGGAGGGGCTGGACGCGGTCACGGCGTACGACGATGGCTTGGTTGGTCATGAGTCGAGCCTCCGCGTTCTCGGCCCGTCACTCGAAGGGCTGACTGTGGTGTGTGGAGAACAGGCCCGCTTCATGAGGCCTGTGGACGATGGCGATTCCGCCAGGCTAGGCGCGCTGCCGCGTGCGATTCGTCCGCCGGAGGGCGTGGGGTTTCAGCCCGGCGTGGCCGGACGAGTCGGTTGGCGGTTTGCGCCATGGGATTTGTCCGCCGGACGGCGTGGCGACCCAGCGTGAAGCAGTCGGACGAATCGAGCGAGGAGGGGGGGTCAGCGGGCGAGCTGGTTGACGGCCGATGCGAACACCCGGGGCAGCCGTTGCGCGGTCGGCACAATCAGGGACTGCCTGCCCGAGCCGTTGCGCGCCCACAGCAGCGACTCGGTGAGCCAGCGATATCGTCGGCTGACTCGCAACCAGGAGCGCTCGTATGACGCTGGGTCGCCGGCGACGACCGCGTCCACGAGGGCTCGCGCCGACGCCATGCCCACAGCGATGCCTTCACCAGTCAGTGCATCGACGTAGCCAGCGGCGTCCCCGACGAGCAGTACCCTGCCCGCCACCCGAGCGCGACTGCGCTGTCTCAGCGGGCCGGCGCCCTTGACGGCGGTCTCACCCTCGGCCGCCTCGACCTGCGAAGGGGCCGTGACCCGGTCGGCCGAACCGAGGCGATCCCGCAGGGCGGGGAAAGCCCGCAGCTGCTCCTCGAACGGTGCCCGCCGACCGGTCAGCAGTGCCACCCCGACGCACTCGTCGTCGACGGGGGTCACGTAGGCCTCAAGCCCGTTCGCCCAGTGCACCTCCACCAAGTCCGTCCACGGGGCCACCGCATAGTGGCGGCGCAGCCCGAACCGCCGGTCGGGTGCATGCGCCGACACCGACACCTCGAGGCCGAGCAGCCGGCGGATCGGGGAGTGCAGGCCGTCCGCCGCGGCGAGGTAGCGCGCGCCGAGACCATCTCCGCAACGCACCGACGCCCCGTCCTGCTCGACCTGACCAACGTGCTGCTGAACGACGGGGATGCCCCGCTCGGCGACCGCAGCGGCCAGGCAGCTCTGGAGCGTCGTACGCCGCACACCTCGCCCCACCCCGGCGCGGAAGAGCGCCTCTGCGGCATCGACTCCGTCGATGTAGCGGATGCCGTAGAACGCTCGACCAGGAGGTTCCACCCCGAGGTGGGACAGCGCGGCGACGGCCCCGGGCATCAGTCCCTCGCCGCAGGCCTTGTCGACCGGCTGGACCCGCGGCTCGACGACAGCGACCGAGAGGTCGGCCCGCTCGGCGTACAGGGCGGTCGCCAGGCCGACCGGTCCGCCGCCCGCGACGAGAAGGTCAAACATGCTGGCCGTCATCGACAGCGGGCGAGGCGGGCGCGGTCGCAAGTGCGGCGTTCTCCACGCTGATCCGCACCGTGAGCAAGGCGACGTTCGCGACCGTGAAGACGAGGGCAGTGACCCAGGCGGTGTGCACCAGGGGCAGCGCGAGCCCCTCGGCCACGACGGCGACGTAGTTCGGGTGGCGCAGCCAGCGGTACGGGCCGCGAGCGACCAGGGGCATCGTCGGACTGACGATGACGCGGGTGTTCCACTGCTCTCCGAGTGTTGCGATGCACCACCAGCGCAGCACCTGCGAGACGACGACGACGAGCAGCATCGACCAGCCGAGGGCAGGGATGAACTCTCGGTCCGCGACGAGGACCTCGACCAGGCACCCGACGATGAGCGCTGTGTGGAGCGCGACCATCACGGGGTAGTGGCCGGTGCCGTACTCCTTGCCGCCGCGGGCGACCATCGCTGCCGCGTGCCGGGTGGAGACGACGATCTCCGCCACCCGCTCGCACGCCACCGCGACGAGCAGGACGACGTACGCCGTCACCATCGCAGCAGGACGAGCTCGGAGCAGAAGCCGGGACCCATCGCGAGGAGCAGTCCGTGGCTGCCGAGCGGCGGCGCAGGACGCTCGTCGAGCGTGTCCCGCAGCACATGCAGCACCGACGCCGAGGACAGGTTGCCGATCCGGGCCAGGGAGCGCCACGTCAGCTCGAGGGCATCGTCAGGCAGCGACAGGGATTGCTCGATCGCCCGCAGCACCCTGGGGCCGCCCGGGTGTGCGACCCAGGCGGAGATGTCGGTCTGGTCGAGGTCGTGCTCCTTGAGGAAGTGGGTCACGTCGTCGCCGAGGTAGGCGCTGACCAGGTCCGGCACCTCGACCCCCAGCACGATCTTGAGCCCGGAGGCCCCGATGTCCCAGCCCATCGCCCGCTCGGAGTCGGGGTAGAGGTGGCTCACGCTGTCAATGATCTGCGGACCGCGGGCGTCGACGTCGGCGCCGACCACGACAACGGCCGCGGCGCCGTCGCCGAAGAGCCCGCTCGCCACCAGGTTGGCCGTTGACGGGTCGTCGCGCTGCACTGTCAGCGAGCAAAGCTCCACCGACAGCAGCACCCCGACCCCGTCCGGCGATCCGCGCAGGAAGTCGTGCAGGCGGGCCAACCCCGACGCACCCGCCACGCAGCCGAGGCCGAAGAGGGGAAGTCGGCGTACGTCGGGCCGCAACCCGATCTTGGCCGCGATCCTCGCCTCGATCGAGGGTACGGCGGCGCCGGTGACGGTCGTCGAGATCACCAGGTCGACGTCGTCAGGTCGAAGCCCGGCCGCGTCGAGGGCCCCCATCATGGCCTCGGCGCCCAGGCCGACCGCCACCTCGATGAACGCGTCGTTGGAGGCGCCGAACCCGTCGAGCTCGGCATAACGCTCCAAGGGCAGCGCGAGGTGCCGGGTCGTCACCGACGCGCTCGCATGCAACCGCCGCAGCAGCTGCTCCCGGTCCGCGGCTCCGACGCAGAGCTCGGCGAAGCGGTCGGTGATCTCGGCCTGCGTGTAGCTGTGTGGCGGCAGCACGGGATGGACGGCGGCGATCCGGGTCACGGGGCGAGCCTACGTCGCTGCCTCATGGTGTTGCTTGCGACGCTGTAGGGCTCGGAGTCCGAGGGTGAGCAGCACCAGCGCCGCCAGGATCACGGTGAGGCCGCCCGGCCCGAGGTCGTTGACGAGCTGGGCGGCATACCCCTGGATGTCCTGGGCGCGGGAGACGATCGGGTCGTCGACATCACCACCGGCGAGCACACGAGTCTCCCACCAGCCGTAGTACGCGACGTAGGCACCCGTGACCAGCAGCAGCCCGCCGGCGAGCTTCGGCACCCACTTGCCGAGCCTCCGCATCCGACCGACGAGCGCGGCGTTCGCAAGGGCGACGGCGACTGCCGCAGTCCCGACGGCGAGACCCATGCCGAGGGCGTACAAGGTGAAGAGCTGAAGGCCGTTCCACGTCGACCCGGTCCGGAAGCTCGTCACGACGATGGCAAGGAACGGAGCGATGGTGCAGGTGAGAGAGGCGACGGCGTACGACGCTCCGAAGCCCACCATCGCCGGCACGGACCTGCGCAGCTCCGGGCGGCGAGGGCGCCAGCCGAGGCCGGGCAGTGAGCGGCCGGCGAGCAGCCACAGCCCGCCGACGACCACCAGTACGCCGATAACGATGGTGACCCAGGGGAGGTACTGCTGCACGGACGACGCCACTGGCGAGATCACCAGACCGAAGACACCGAAGACCGCGACGAACCCGACTGTCATCGCGGCGGTCAAGGTCAGCGCCCGGCCGACCGCGCGAGTGCGGCCTGGATCGCTGTCGCTGACGACGAGCAGGGAGAGGTACGCCGGAAGGAGCGCGAAGCCGCACGGGTTGACGGCGGCGAGCATGCCCGCACCGAGGGCGAGTGCGAGCAGGCCGTCCGGCATGTCAGTGACCCCTAGTTCAGCAGTCCGGCGACCTCGGAGGAGAGGTCGACGTCGTCTCCGTAGCCGGACCTCGCGACCTCCTGGCCGTCGGCGTCGAGGATGACGAACGAGCTCTGCTCGATGATCTCGAAGCGCTGCCAGATCGCGCCCTCGTCGTCGACGAGCGAGGTCAGGCCGTCGAGGTCGGCGGCGAAGTCCTCGATCGCTGAGTCGGAGTCCAGGCCACCGACGCCCACCACGTTGGCCTCTCCGGCATACTGCGCGGCGAGGGCCTCGACCTGCGGGATCTGACCGATGCAGGTGGTGCACCAGGGCGCCCAGAACCAGAGGACGGTCGGCTTGCCCACGAGGCTGCTGCCGTCGAACGCCGCGCCGTCCAACGTCGTTGCCTCGAACTGCAGGAGCTCCGGTACGTCGACGTCCTCCTCCTCCGCACCGCCGGCCTCGGTGGCCGCTGCCTCCTCCGACGCCGCCTCGGACGACGCGTCCGCACGCGAGGGTTCGTCCGCATCCGCTGTCGGCTCGGCGGTTTGAGACCCAGGCGGCGAGGTCGGCGAACCGTCACCAGTGCTGTCGGTCTGCGACTGAGCGGAGCAGCCACCGATCACAGCCGCCACGACGAACGCCATGAGAAGGGCCAGGACGTGGCGGGCATACATAGTGTGTCTCCTTCGGCTGGGTGACTCCATCATGGCTCACGACCTGAGCGCCTCGGCCCCGCACGTCTTACGATCCGCTGACAAACCTGTCTCGGGTTCGTCCGGCTGTGCGCGTGGGGTTGGCGTGTGGTGTGGTCGGACGAATGGGGGGGTCGGGGTTCGTCCGGCGGTGCGCGTGGGGTTGGCGTGTGGTGTGGTCGGACGAATCCAGAGGAGAGCAGGGGAGAGGTCAGGCGTCGACAGCGGGGACGAGCTCGGTCTCGACCGAGATGCGACCGCCTTCGGTCTCAGCCGGAGCGAACACCACGTCGCCGGTGATGCGGCCAGCGGCCCGCAGGTCGTCGAGACCGCGCTCGACCAGCGCCAGCCGGTCGGCAGGGCCGGTGATGGTCGCCGTACTCACCTCGGTGCGCATCGACACCTTGGCCACCGACTTGGCGCCCCGGATGCCGGCGAGTGCCTCGGCGACTGCCACGAGCAGGTCGGGGTTCCGCGGCACGCTCGGCAGGTCGACGTCGGCGTCCGGCCACGGGGCCCGGTGGATCGAGGCGGCGTGATACCACGACCAGACCTCCTCCGTGACGTAGGGCAGGAACGGCGCAAGGAGTCGCAGCTGCACCGACAAGGCGGCGTTCAGCGCCGTCCGCGCCGAGGTGGCGGCGGCCTCGCCGCGTGCGCCGTACACCCGCTCCTTGACGAGCTCGAGGTAGTCGTCGCAGAACGTCCAGAAGAACTTCTCGCTGGTCTCGAGCGCGGTGGTGTAGTCGTAGTCGTCGAAGGC
>JACDHG010000204.1 GCA_013821195.1 Propionibacteriales bacterium | reverse complement strand
CGCGAGGCCAAGGTGACGCAGATCTTCGAGGGCACCAACCAGATCCAGCGGATGGTCATCGCGCGCTTGCTGCTGCGCGAGCTCCCCTAGCTAGGACGGGACCGTAGCGCTGGTTCCGGGGGCGCCGGTCCCCGGAGCGCTGGTCCTCGTAGGGCTGGGCTCGGGGGCCGCGGAGTCCGGGAGTGCCTCGACGGCGGCGACCGTCGCCGTCTCGCTGGCGGTGGGCTGGTGGGCGAAGTAGTCGCGAGCCGTCTCGAAGAGGTCGACCTCGTGACCTGCCCGCTCGGACAGGTACCACCGGTGCTCGAGGATCTCGTGGAACGCCTCGGCCGCCTCCAGCGGCGTACGACGGCCGGGCGGTGCCATCGCGGCGATGGGCTCGAAGATCTCGGTCAGCCAGCGGTGCGCCACCTGGGCCGGGTCCTCCTGCTGGAGCCCGAGCGTCGCAGTGAAGGCGTTCAGGTCGTTGAGGAGTCGCCGCGCCTGGTTCTCCTCCACGTCGAGCCCGGTCAGTCCCTGCAGCACGCGCTGGTGATGTCCCGCATCCACCACCCTGGGTTGGATGCGGACACTGGCGCCGTCCCAGTCGGTGACGATGTCGAGCTCGTCCACATCGAAGCCTAGGTCGTTCAGCCTGGCGATCCGCTGCTCGATCCGCCACATCTCATCGGTGGCGAAGTCCTCGGGGCTGGTCAGCTCGCGCCACAGCGTTGCGTAGCGCTCGAGGACACCGTCGACGACGTCGTGCGGGTCGAGCTCGTCGCCGAGGAAGCCGCCGGCTTGCAGGTCGAGCAACTCTCCGAAGAGGTTGCCACGGGTTGTGTCGAGGTCGTACATCCGCTGTCCGTCGCTCAGCTCGGGGTGCAGCTCACCTGTCTCCGCGTCGACGAGGTATGCCGCGAAATCGCCGGCGGAACGGCGAAACAGCGTGTTCGAGAAGGAGCAGTCGCCCCAGAAGAAGCCCGCCAGGTGGAGCTTCGTGATCAGCACGACGAGGGCGTCGACGAGGCGCGGCATCGTGTCTGGGCGGACACCTCGCGAGAGCAGCTCGCGGTAGGGCATCGAGGCCGACAGCTGCTTGGTGACAAGACACGCCTCCAGCTCGTCACCTCCACGAGCCTTGCGACCCGTCACGACGCCAACCGGCTCGACCGCCGGGGCGTGGATCCTGCGAAGGTCGCGCAACAGTCGGTACTCCCGCCAGGCGATCGCCTCGCGCGTCTCCTTGACGGCGTACACATCACGGCTCAGGCGCACGAAACGGACGATGTGGCGAGAGAGCCCCCGAGGCAGTGACACCGTGACGCGGTCGTCCCACTCGTCGAGCGGCACGTGCCAGGGCAGCGACACCAGCGAGGGCTGAGAGGTGGTAGCCAAGATCCGCAACGCCATGGCTCGATCCTTCCACGCCGTCTTCGGTGGGTCAGAACACCTCTTGTTGCCTGAACGGGGCCGGCAGGCAGCCGTTTCGCGGGGGAAGGGGTGTTCGGTGGGTCAGGCGCGGATCTTGCCGTCGTTCTCGGCGGTCGCGAGCCAGGCTGGACCCACGCCCCGCTCGTTCTGTTCGTCGTCCGGGTTGCTCAGCACGCAGGTGCGCAGGCTGAGACATCCGCAGCCGATGCAGCCGGTGACCTTGTCCTTGAGCCGGTGCAGATCGGCGATCTGCTGGTCGATTCGCGCGGTCCACGTGCGGGAGACCCGCTCCCAGTCGGCCCTTGTCGGCGTCCGGGAGTCGGGCAGCTGCGACAGCGCAGCCGAGATCTCGTCGAGGCTGAGACCGACACGCTGTGCCGCACGGATGAACGCCAAGCGTCGCAGCATGTTGCGGGGGTAACGGCGCTGGTTGCCTGAGGTGCGCTCGGCGCTGATCAGGCCGACATCCTGATAGAACCGCAACGCGGACGCCGCGACGCCCGAGCGTCGTGACAGCTCCCCGATAGAGAGCCGTGCCGGCATCCGCGTCACGAATCGACTCCTAGGCGGACTACTTCTTGAAGGCGTCCTTGACCTTCTCGCCGGCCTGCTTGAGGCTGGCCTTCGACTGGTCGTTCTTGCCTTCAGCCTGCATGTCACGGTCGCCCGTGGCATCGCCGGTCTTCTCCTTGCCCTTGCCGCCGACTTCCTCTGCCTTGTTCTTGATCTTGTCATCGAGACCCATTCGGGCACCTCTTCCTTGGCGTGGAGCGTGTCTGCTGGTCTTTCGAATGTACCCGTTTTCTCCGGGTAGTCACGCGCCGACCGGCTGGCTGCCCTTACCTCCCGACCGTGACGTTCTTGACTTCAAGTTTACTTGAACTTCTACGATCGTCCCATGAGTTCGCCAACTGACAGCCTCACCGCCGACCAAACCCACCGGAGGACCCCACCCTTCTCGTTCGAGGACCTGCCCGGCCTGATGTCGCTGCAGACCGGCGACGAGAAGCACGGACCAGCCGCGACATCGACGCTCGACGTCCTCTGGGTCCTGTACGACGAGATCCTCGACGTGTCCGCGGCCGCCCTCGACGACCCTGCCCGCGACCGCTTCTACCTCAGCAAGGGTCACGGCCCGATGGCCTACTACGCCGTGCTGGCGGCCAAGGGCTTCTTCCCGGTCGACTGGCTCGCCGGGTTCGGAGGCGCTCACTCACGGCTCGGACACCATCCGGACCGAAACCTTGTCCCCGGCGTCGAGATCTCGTCGGGATCGCTGGGTCACGGGTTCCCGCTGGCCGTCGGTACGGCGCTGGGCCTGCGGGCGCAAGGTGTCGACTCCCGGGTCGTCTGCCTTGTCGGGGATGCCGAGCTGGACGAGGGCAGCAACGCCGAGGCGATGACGGTCGCCGGCTCCTTCGACCTCTCCAACCTCACCGTCGTGGTGGTCGACAACCGTTCGTCGAGCCATGGTTGGCGCGGCGGTGTCGGCGCCCATTTCGCGGTGGAGGGCTGGATTGTGCAACGGGTCGACGGCCGCGACCACCAAGCCCTGGCCGTGGCCATGCGACGTACGGCTGCAACCGTCCCGACCCTCGTGGTCGCAGAAGTGGAGGATCAGTCATGAGAACGCCATCCAGGAGCACGTCAGCGACGAGCACGACAGCGACGGGAGCGACGGCGACGGCGCCGACGTCGATGAGGGAGGCGTTCGGCGAGACGATGAGCGAGCTGCTCGACGAGGATCTGTCGACCGTGCTCGTGCTGGCCGACATCTCGAGGCAGTACTTCCGGCAGGCGGAGGCTGAGCACCCGGAGCGGGTCATCAACGTCGGGATCCGGGAGCAGCTGCTCGTCAACGTCGGCGCCGGGCTTGCGCTGTCGGGGCTGCGGCCGGTCGTGCACACGTTCTCGACGTTCCTGGTGGAGCGTGCGTTCGAGCAGATCAAGCTCGGCTTCGGACATCAAGACGTCGGCGGAGTGCTGGTCAGTGTCGGTGGTTCGTACGACGTCTCCAGCGGAGGGCGCACCCATCAGGGGCCAGGTGACGTCGCGCTCGTCGACACGCTGCCGGACTTCGACATCCACGTCCCCGGACATCCGGTGGAGGCGCGGCGGCTGCTCCGGGACGCCGTCGCCGGTGACGGGCGGGTCTACCTGCGGTTGACCGAGGACAGCAACGCGCAGGCCCGTCCGACGGGCTCCATGAGCGTCGAACGCCGGGGCGCCCGCGGGTCGGTCATCGCAGTCGGCCCGACGCTCGACTCGGTGCTGACGGCGACTGAGGGGCTGGACGTGACAGTCCTGTACGCCTCGACCATCCGGCCGTTCGACGCAGCGACGCTGACCCGCACGCTTGGCTTCGCCGACGTGATCCTGGTCGAGCCGTATGCCGTCGGGACCTCTGCCTGGCACGTCAGCCAGGCACTGCGCCATGTGCCGCACCGGTTGCTTTCCCTCGGCGTACCCCGGGCGGAGCTCCGCAGCTACGGCTCGCCGCGCGACCACCAGCGCGCGCACGACCTCGATGCCGCTGGGCTGCGGCGCAGCATCACCGACTTCCTGGATGCCGACACCGCTGCGCGCTGAGAATGGACGTGAGGCAGGGCGACGATGCCGGCGACGTGAGGAGCAGAGACGACCTCGTGGATCCCACCTGAGAGTCGGTGATGGTACTTTCCTGCGGATCTGGTGAGAGAGCTCATCGCCGAACGCAGCTGCCGTCGCTGACCTCTCCGAATGAATCTTCGACGCCTCTGCGCTGCTGTGGTTCCTGCGCGTTGCTGCTCTCGTACAAGCTGGCTGTCGAGACCGTTGACGAGTTCTTCCCACGTGCTTCGCACCATGAGATGACATCGCGACGAACCGCCAGATGGCTGGTCAGCGCAAGGGGAGGGCGGCACGCCTCAACGGTGAACACGAACCGCATACGATGGGCGAACTCGCCGGCGTAGCGCAACTGGCAGCGCACTTCACTTGTAATGAAGGGGTTAGGGGTTCGAGTCCCCTCGCCGGCTCCGAAACAGCAAGTCAGCGGCGCCCAGTGCTGCGCGGGTCATGGGCGTCGAGACCGACGTGGGTGGGGTCCCGTTGTGGTTGCTTACGCGATCACGCAGAACACGTTGCCCTCCGTATCGGCGAGGACCACGAAGTCGGCGTCCGGCGGATAGTCCCAGTCCACTCGGGTGGCACCGAGTGAGATGAGTCGCTCAACCTCGGTCTGCTGGTCAGAGTCCTGCCCGTCCACCCACAGGTCGAGGTGCGTCTGGTCCGTCTCGTCCAGGTGAAGACGTGGACCCTCGCCGTTCTCGGGAGCGAGAAAATCTGGATTGTGCGGCTGGGGAGCGTATCCGAGGGCTTGGCCCCAAAACTCCGCCGCTCGGGCGACGTTCGTCACGTTCAACACGATTGATCCGACTGAGGTAGCCATCGAGCCTCCTACAGCTCTCCACGGGCGGGTGAGGTCCATCCGTTGCCCCGTTCCAGACATGGTAGGGGCCCACTCGGACGGGCTTTCCGCCTCCCCCACAAGGGGTCTCATGGCGTCCAGGCGCTCACGGCCCTCCAGGTACGTCGTCAGCGTGCGGAGCCCCTTACGCTTGTCCACCAAGGCGAATCCGCCAGGGACCGCCATGACCTCCGGGCGTTCCTCCAC
>JACDHG010000203.1 GCA_013821195.1 Propionibacteriales bacterium | reverse complement strand
TCGTCGGCCGAGCTCGATGACGCGCTCAACTTCTCGGTGCAGAGCATCTGCCCGGGTGTCGTGGTGACTCACTCCGGGCTTCCTCGGCTCGGTTTCGTCATCGCAGCCACGGTGAACGCGCTGGAGGTGGCCACGCCGTCGTTGCCGACGCGACGCGAATGCCGCTAGTCGCTTCTCGTTGTTAGTTCTTCGGGGGCCTGATCCAGGCGGTGGGGTCGCCGAGGCAGCCGCCGCAGGCGGTGTCGAGTGCGTCCTCGGGCTCCCCCGCGGTACCCCCCGGTGGGCAGGACGCTCGGTGGGTAGGCGTGGTGGCTGACTCGGTAGAGCGCGAATCCCCCTTTGGTTGGCTGAGCCGCCATCACGCAGCCGGCACCACGCAACTGCTGACCGGAGGGCCCTGGGTTGGGTACGTCTTCCGACAGATGGCGGCACACGACACCCCGCCGGCCCGGGTCGGGTACGTCTTCCGACACATGGCGGCACACGACACCCCGCCGGCCCGGGTCGGGTACGTCTTCCGACACATGGCGGCACACGGCCTTCAGTTGGCGCTACCCCAAGGCAGACCTCAACGCCTACCCCCACCGGCTCGCCGCCCACAAGCCGCTCAATCCGGCAGCCTGACCCCCGACGAACTAACGTCGACGACCACTAGTCGGTGATGTCCTTGGTGGTGAAGTTCGCCCACGCGGCACCCAGGAACACCACGACGTACGCCGCCTGGAGTGCCGTGCCGCGGCCGACGTTGCGCCAGAGGATCGGGTCGCGGAAGAGGTCGACGAACGACAGCCAGTAGCGGGTCGGCAGGTAGGGATGCAGCGACGTCGCGGCTTCGAGGGTCAGCAGCAGTGTCGAGGCGATGAGGGCGGCGATGGTGCCGAGGGCCGCGGCGAGAGGTGACTCCGCGACGGTCGAGAGAAAGAGCGCGATCGCGGCGACGCCGAGCATCGACAACGTCGCGTACGCCAACGAGAGTCCGGTGCGCCAGGCGAGCTCCTCGGTCGACAGCGCCGTGCCCGAGACGCTGGTGGAGGCGACGCCTTGCTGGTCGCCGAGCAGCAGCGTCCCGACGACGTACGCCGACACAGCGACGACCAGGACCGCGATGACCACGAAGGCGACGATGCTGACCAGCTTCGCCACCAGCAACCGGGTGCGGCCCACCGGTCGTGTCAAGACGTAGCGCAGGGTGCCCTCCTGTGCCTCCCCTGCGATCGCCTCGCTGGCGACGACGGCGACGGCGACCGGGAGGAAGAGTGGCAGCACGATGGCGATGGCGGCGAGTGGGAACAGCTTCCCATCCGCCAGCACCGCCGACAAGAAGGCCGGGCCCGTGCCGGGGCGAGGACCGAGGTCGGTGACCGCGAGCAGCACAGCCACCAAGGTGGGCAGGGCGTTGAGCAGAGCGACGGTGATCCAGGTACGACGACTGCGCACGAGCTTGTGCAGCTCGACAGCGATCATCGCCCGGTCAGCTGGTCACTTGTCGGCTGAGTGGCTGCGAGCACGATGTCCTCGAGGGCCCGTCGCTCGGGGCTCAGCTCCTCGACGCGCACCCCCCGTGTGACGAGCCGGGAGTTGAGCGCGGCCACGTCAGTGACCCGGACGAGGAGGGAGGCGTCGTCGTGGTGCTCGACCTGCCCGTCGAGCAGACCTCTCGCAAGCTGCACGTCAGGAGTGCGCACCAACGTGCGGCCGGTCGGCTGCTGGAGCGTGGCGAGCTCCTCCTGGATGACGAGACGGCCTTGGTCGAGGACGCCCACTCTCGTGCACAGCTGCTCCACCTCGGCCAGCAGATGACTTGACAGGAAGATCGTGGTGCCGGCCGCATGCAGCTGCAGCAGCAGGGCCCGGATCTCCCTGATGCCCTGGGGGTCGAGGCCGTTCGTCGGCTCGTCGAGGACCAGCAGCCGGGGACGCCGCAGCAGCGCACCGGCAAGGCCGAGCCGTTGGCGCATGCCGAGCGAGTAGGCACGGACCGGCCGCTTGTCGACGGCGGCGAGGCCGACTTTCTCCAGCACCTCCTCGATGCGCTTGTCACGAGTCGACGGGTCACGCTCGGGACCCATCGCGTCGAAGAGGGCGAGGTTGACCCGGCCCGACAGGTTCCGGTATGCCGCCGGACCCTCGACGAGGGCGCCGACCTCCGGGAGGACCGCACGGGCCGACGCCGGCATCGCTTGTCCGAGCACACTGATCTCACCGGAGGTGGCCAGCACCAATCCGAGCAGCATCCGCACCGTCGTCGTCTTGCCCGAGCCGTTGGCGCCGAGGAAGCCGTAGATGTCCCCCTCCCGCACGTCGAGGTCGAGGTGATCGACGGCGACGATCTGGCCGAACCGTTTGGTCAGTCCCCGGGTCGTGATCATGGCGGATCCCTTGACCCGAGATAGACGATCTCGCCATCCAGCTGCCGGCCGGCGCGGAGGAGCGTCGCCCGAGTGACCGTGCCGGTGATCAGCCAGCCGCTGTCGATCCACCGGAACCGCGTGAGCAGGACGTTGAGGGGGCCGACCTGCAGGAAGTCTCCGGCCACGAGCGCCTGGGCGCCTGGGGTGAGCCGCAGCTTCTCGCGCAGCGGAGCAGCGGCTCGATCCCCCAAGGGGATGGCGATGAGCTGCGTGACCCCCGCGCCGTACACGCCGACGGCTCGCAGCTTCCGGCTGCTGGACGAACGGCTCAGACCGGCGAGCACGTTTGGCGGCTTCAGTGGTGCGTACAGGTTGGCGGCAGCGGCGATGTCGATCACCTCGTCGTACTCGACCTCTGCACCCGGCGCGATCGAGAAGCTTGTGGTGCTGAGGCTCGGCTTCTCGAGTGACAGGGACATGAACCTCGTCGTGAGGGCAGCCGTCTCAGCTCCCTTGGCGAAGACCTCGACGCGAACGGCGAGGCCGGTGTCGGGGTCTGCCCAGACGTCGACGTGGTCGACGCTTGACTGAGACGCACCGGGAGACAGCCTCAACCCGGGGGCGTCACGACCGGCGATGCGCTCGGTCGGCAGCCGAGACAGGTCGGCCCTGTCGACGTCGGCGAGGAGGCGATGCGCAAGCTCGGGCGGCAGCAGGTCTGAGGCCCGCGGCAGCCGGATGTCGGCGTCGACGGTGCGCGTCAGTCGGGACTTCTCGTAGTCCCACAACGTGGTGCCGGACGCATCACGGAAGATATCGGTCTCTCCGGTCGCGAGCAGCTTGTCGACCCGCCACTCGTCGGCGTCGCGCCACCAGGCACGGATCCGGGTGCGCTCGCCGAAGAGCTCGCCGACATCGGTGAAGTTGTCCGCGACCGGCAGCTGGAGGGTGCCGAGCGTCTCGATGTAGCCCGAGTAGGAGAGATCGCGTGACCCCTCGATCCTGTCGAGGAGGGCGCTGGCCGTGATGGTGACGTCCCCGCGCGGCAGCACGCGAATCCCGATCGGGACGCCGATAAGGAGCGCCAGCGCCACCGCGACGCAGCTCCATCGTCGGGTCGGTGTCATGACTCAGAGTACGCCGGGGCAGCCGCCCGCTCGACCGCGCTGATCCAGACCTCGTCGAACTTGGCGGAGTCCACATCGGTGGCGACGTCGACGCGCCGACCGTCGGGATGCGGCACGAACGACATGACCGGACCGGTCCGATGGGGACGCAGCCGCATCTCCTCCTGCGTGACGCCGTCCCAGCCGGCCGCCACGGCCGCGGTGAGGGGATCGTGATGGAAGTTCAACAGGTCGTCGGGCAGTCCCGTGTGCGCGAGGGCGATCTCGGTCTTGCCTTCGTCTGCACAGTAGGCGAGGGCTTGACGAGCGAGCAGCTCGCCGAGCGGGCCCGCGGCCTGCAGGCGCCCGAGCTGCTGGCGTCGCAGGCAGACGTTGGCCGTCACCGACAGCGGCACCAAAGTCAGTTCAGCCGAGGCGGCGACGATCTGTGCGGCGTGCGGGTCGCACTGCGTGTTCCAGTCGGCTGCCGGCCCCCAGCGGGGGAGGCCTGGCGAGGCAGGCTCCTCGAACCAGCCGGCCATCGCCACGACGCTCACAGCGCGAAGCGCGCCGGCGTGAGTGCGCTCGAGCGCCGCGAGGTTGGTGAGCGGCCCGATCGCCGCCACGGTCGCCCCGGCTGCGATGCTGCGGGTCAGGGCGGCGGTGGCGGGCTCCGGCCTCTTGTGCCCGGCGGCGGGGTCGAGCGATGGCTCGCCCCAGTAGCGCTCGTGGTCAGGGATGCCGCCCATCGCCGCGCCGTCGAGTGAGACGGCCGCACCGACGGCCACCGGGATCCCGTCGCGGCCGACCAGGGCGAGCAGCCGCCGTACGTAGGCTGCGCGCCTCCCGTCGGGGTCGGCGACGGTGGTGATGCCGGTGATCTCGAGGTCCGCCCAACCCAGCAGCATGGCGAGCGCGCAGGCGTCGTCGGGGTCGCCGGCGAAGTCAGTGTCGAGGTGCAGCCGCATCGCAGGCGCCCGCCCACGTCACCGTCAGCTGGACGGCTGGGGGGTCTTGCACTTCACCTTCGGGTTGACCCCGACGTAGTTCAGTGGTCCAGCCACGATCGTCAGCGCCGTGTCGCTGAACTTGCTGCAGCTGACGTCCTTGTCGTCTCCGAAGTAGCCCCGCTGGAACGCCGCAAGGACGCCGATCACCAGCCAGATGACCACCAAGACCGCACCGATCTTCATCCTGCCTCCTGCTGTGTGACGCCAGCTCCCTGACCGGGAGCGGTCCTGCAAGCCAACCTATCGCTACCGCCGGCTCCAGTGCTTCGATGCACGCTGCCCGGGGAGCCCACCCATCACGACACCGAGGAAGACGATGAGCGCGGCGACGATGAGCAGCCACTTGAGAGCGCTGACCAACCAGCCCACGATGACCAGAGCCAGCGCGGCTCCCAGCAGTAGCAAGACCCAACGCATGAGCCGATCCTATCTTGCCCGATCAGCGCCGTCGGCGGTCGCCCGGCTCACGACTGAGCCCCCTCCCAGCCCGCTGCTGCGGCCGGAAGGGGGCTCAGTCGTGATGAGCGACCAGTGACTAGCGCCGGAACACCCGCACGCTCGCGGTGTCGGTGTCCCGCTGGGCCCGCTCGTTTCCAACGTAGACCGCCGTCATGGTCTGTCGACC
>JACDHG010000202.1 GCA_013821195.1 Propionibacteriales bacterium | reverse complement strand
TCTACGGCCTGGCCCGCTCAGAGGGTCTCGTGCTGAGGTACCTGGCGGACGCCTACCGGGCGCTCCGGCACACGGTGCCGGAGCCGGCGCGGACCGAGGAGCTCGACGACATCGTGGAGTGGCTGGGGGAGCTCGTCCGCCAGGTCGACTCGTCGCTGCTCGAGGAGTGGGAGAAGCTCACCGCCGGAGCCGATATCGGCGAGGTCGTGCGCCCACCCCTCGACGCACCCGCGCGGCCGGTGACCGGAAATGCGCGTGCCTTCAGGGTGCTCGTACGCAACGCCCTGTTTCGGCGGGTGGAGCTTGCCGCACGGCGGGACTGGGCGACGCTCGGCGAGCTCGACGGCGAGGTCGGCTTCGACGCGGACGCGTGGCGGGAGGCGATGGCTGAGTACTTCGACGAGCACCAGGTGCTGTTGACCGACGCCGACGCGCGCGGCCCGGGCCTGTTGATGGTCGACTCTGCAAGCGCACCGAGTGTGTGGCGGGTGCGGCAGATCCTGCACGACCCGGAGGACTTCCACGACTGGGCGATCACTGCCGAGGTCGACCTGGCGGCATCCGACGAGACGGGACAGGTCGTCGTACGCGTGCAGGACGTGGCCTCAGGGGGCTCGTGACGGCACTACGAGAGGCCGTGGCCCTTCCCCGACATGTCCTGGTCGACCTGCGCCTGGTCCTCGTCGCGATGAGCGAGACCCCGGGTGGCGGGGTCGGCATCGGGGTCCGGGTCGGACGGCCCCTGCGGGTCGTCTCCGGGCGGCCAGTCTGGGTCGATGGTCGGAGGGTCGTCTCTACCCGGCGAGGGTGTGATCGGTCCGGGGTCGGGGGCTGGTTCGCTGCCTGGCAGCGGCTCGTCCGGTGTGGTGGGGTCTGGTGTGGTGGGGTTGATCGTCATGCGCCTGCAGTACCCCATCGACGGCGCATCCAACGACGTCGCGCCTCGAGTCGTGACCATCGTCGCGTCTTCGATGCGCAGGCTCACAGTGCCAGCCAACATCGACCCTGAGAGTTATGACACAAAATGATATCTCCGTCACTGTGTGGGCACACTCGTGGGAGAGGCGCCGAGCCATCGGCTTGGTCGACCGAGATTGACAGGAGACGGCATATGAGCGGCGAATGCGAGAACGGCCCGGACGAAGCGGGGCGGATCGCGGCAGTTCGCCGCTACGACGTGCTCGACTCTCCACCCGACGGCGCGTTCGAGCGGGTCACCGCGCTTGCGGCGCGACTCCTCGATGTCCCTATTGCCATCGTCAGCATCGTCGACGCCGACCGCATCTGGTTCAAGTCGCATCACGGTCTGGACGCGACGCAGATCGACCGGTCTCCGGGGCTGTGCGCCTCTGCCATCCTGCACGACGGGCCCTGGGTGCTTGCCGACGCCAGCACGGACGCTCGGGCGCTGTCGAACCCGCTGGTCGCCGGCGAGTTCGGGTTGCGCTTCTATGCCGGTGTCCCCTTGACCACACATGACGGGTTCAACCTCGGAACACTGTGCGTGATCGACAGGGAACCACGCGAGACAACCGACGACCAGCTAGCGACGCTCGCCGACCTGGCCGCGCTGGTGATGGACGAGTTGGAGCTTCGCCTGTCGTCGCGAAAGGCAGTCGGTCTCGAAGCCGAGCTCCGACGTGCCGCCGAGGACATGGTCGCCACCATGCGACGCAATCGCAAGCGTATGGAGGGGCTGGAGCGCATCCAGGGAAGACTGCTGGAGCACATGCCCGACGGGGTGGTCATGTGGGGCGGTGACGGGCAAATCGTTGCCGCCAACCCCGCCGCCGCGGCGCTGCTGGGACTCAGCCACGGAGAGCTCCTCGACCCCTCCAGCCTGGCGCCCCTTCGCGCGCGACTTCTCGCCCAGGACGGCAGGCGGTGGAAGGGGGCGACCCCGCCCGTCGTCGCGCTGCACACCGGGGTGTCCCAACGGGACCAGATCGTCGGTGTGCCGAATCCGCCGGGTGGGACGCGTTGGCTGTCCATGAGCTCGATCGCCCATCGGAACCGAGAGGGCACGGTCGACTACGTCGTCACGTCGCTCTCCGATGTCACAGCCCGGCACGCCGCCTGGCTGGCAGTAGCGGGAGAGCACAAGGAAAAGCGGGGACGCGTCCAGAACATCCTCAGGACGGGGGCGGTGAAGATGGTGTTCCAGCCAATCGTCGCCCTGGACACCGGCCGCATCTTCGGCGCCGAAGCGCTGGCCCGCTTCCCTGGGCGGCGAGACAAGGTGCCCGACGCCTGGTTCGCCGAAGCTGCCGACGTCAACCTGGGCGCGGAACTCGAGGTCGCCGCGGTACGCGCCGCGCTCTGCGAGCTGGATCGCCTCCCAGCTGAGACCTACTTGTTCGTGAACGTATCGCCGGCGTGTGTGACCTCGGCGGAGCTGCATCGGCTGCTGGCCGGGGTGCCCGCCGGTCGGGTGGTCCTCGAACTGACCGAGCACACCCTTGTGCCGAACTACGAGGAGCTCGAACAGTCGCTGTCCGACCTGCGTGCCGGCGGCGTACTCGTGGCAGTTGACGACGCCGGTGCGGGCTTCGCCAGCATGCAACACATCCTCAACCTTCGACCAGATGTCATCAAGCTCGACCATGCGCTCACCCACGGCATCGAGGAGGACCCGGCACGGCGCGCGCTGGTCTCGGCGCTGCTGAAGTTCGGCACAGAGATCGGTGCGGACATCCTGGCCGAGGGAGTCGAGACCGAGGCCCAGCTCGCATCGCTGAGAGTGCTCGGCGTTCGCTATGGCCAGGGCTACTTGCTGGGCGAGCCGACCGCACTCCCGTTGCCGCCGTCCTCCTCTCGAGGTCGTCTCAGGCCCACCCGACGAGGCGCCGGCGCGCTCCGCTTCTGAGTCCCCGCCCACCGGTCCCGACTGCCGGGCCGCTCAAGCAAGCAGCCAGCCGGCGCCCACGACCAGGCCCCCACCCGTGGTGAGGAAGAAGGCAGCCACCCAGGCGATCGCCGGGATCGGGGTAAGCCGTGCGAGCTGGTCAGCGTCGGAGGTGCGGGCCGTCCTGGCACGCCGCGTCGTCTGAAGCTCCCACACCGTCCGGGGCGACGCCATGAGCAGGAACCACGTGACCACGTACGCGACGACAACCTGGCCGTCGACGTCGAGCCGCCACGAGACGACGAACAGCAGCAGACCGGTAGCAAGAACCGACATCAGGCCGAAGAAGTTCCGGATCTGCAGGAGCAGCAGCGCGAGGCACACCACGAGCAGCCAGAGGACCGCGACAGCATGCCGCTGGCCGAGGAGCCAGGCGCAGGCGAGTCCCAACAAGCCAGGACCGACGTAGCCGGCGGCGGCGGTGAGGATCATGCCGAGCCCACGGGGCCGACCCCGCGAGACGGTGACGCCGGAGCTGTCGGAGTGCAGCCGGATGCCGGCGAGCCTGCGGCCGCTCAGCATCGCGACCACTCCGTGCGCACCCTCGTGCACGATCGTGACGAGGTGCCGGGTCACGTCCCACGTGGGGCGCACGAGGACGAGCAGAGCCGCGACCGTGGCCGCACCGAGGACGGTCGGGACGGGAGGCGTCGGCTGGGTCACGAGGATGCGATCCCAGACCAGCATCACGGCATCCACGCGGCAAGTCTCGCGCCCCGACGACTGACGACCGACAGCGGCGCGCGGCCGGGACGCCTTCCCTCCCGTGGTCGTGAGCGGAGCTTCCCGAAGAACTGTGGGCTGATCTTCCGGTTTCCGCCCCAGCGTCCTGATCGTCCTGATAGACAGTGCCGTACGCCGGGCAGCCGCGGCCACCGCACCTAACCTCCGAGGATCGCCTTGAAGCGAACGCTCATGACGACCGTCATCGTGACCACCTTCGCTCTCTCCCTGGCGGCTCCGAGCCAGGCAAGCGCAGCTCCCACCTTGGCGGCCCCCGCGTCTTACGCCGTGCTGGGCGACGTGAGCACTTCTGCCCTCGCGACGAAGGCGGTGACCATCCGGCTCCGCGCCGCGATCCAGTCGCTCTCGGTGGCTCGTGAGCTGCCGGCCGGCTACGACCGCGACAAGTTCGGCGACTGGGTGGACGCCGACCGCGACTGCAGAGACACGCGCGCTGAGGTGCTGGTGGCGGAGTCTCGTCGAGCCGTGACCGGAGGGTGTCTCATCACCCGCGGGGAGTGGTACTCGTACTACGACAAGCGCGTCTGGCGGCTCGCCGGCGACGTCGACGTCGACCACATGGTGCCGTTGTCGGAGGCATGGAAGTCGGGCGCCCGGCGCTGGACTTCTGGGACCCGAAGTCGCTACGCCAACGACCTCGGCGACGGTCGGCCACTTGTCGCCGTGACCGACAACGTCAACCAGTCGAAGGGCGACAGCGACCCCGCCGAGTGGCTGCCTCAGTACGGCCGGTGCCTGTACGTGAAGCAGTACGCGGCCGTCAAGGTGCGCTGGTCGCTCAGGGTCGACTCCGCCGAGAAGCAGGCGCTCGCCCGCGTCGCGTCGGGCTGCTCGAACGACGTCCTGCGAGTCCGCAAGGCGGCCATCACGATGAGCAGCAGCGGCGGCGGAGACAACGGCGGCCTCGACCCGCGGTTCGACTACTGCTACCAGGCGACGGCCAAGGGGTACGGCCCCTATCACCGAGGTCGCGACCCTGAGTACGCCTGGTACACCGACGCGGACAACGACGGAGTGGTCTGCGAGTAGCTCTCGGTGCATGCCCACCGGTCTTGTGCACAGGCTTATCCACCTCTTGTGACTAATCCGCGGTAGCTCTGGACGCCACGTGACGACATGACTGGTCAGGCACCGAGGAGACCGCGGATGTCGGCGGCTGTGAGCGCGGAGTCGAACGCGCCGTCGCCGTCCATGACGCTCGTGAAGAGCTTCTCCTTGCGCGCCTTGAGCTCCATCACCTTCGTCTCGATGGTGTCGGAGGACACCAGCCGGTAGACCATCACGGTGCGCTCCTGGCCGATCCGGTGAGTGCGGTCCACGGCCTGCGCCTCGACGGCTGGGTTCCACCACGGGTCGAGCACGAAGCAGTAGTCGGCCTCGGTCAGGTTGAGACCGAACCCCCCTGCCTTGAGGCTGATCACGAAGACGGGCGCGTCGCCGTACTTGAAGGCATCGATC
>JACDHG010000201.1 GCA_013821195.1 Propionibacteriales bacterium | reverse complement strand
GGCGTCGTACCCTCGTCAGTGTTACAGACCCACCAAGGCCTCGGCACACGCGTGTGGGCATCTCAGCAACGGAGCGGAGGGTCCTGTGGACAGTGAACACGGCATCCGTGTCACGTCGCTGGCCCGCCGTGATCCACCCGCTCTCGGAAGCGTCACGCTGACCGGCCGGCTGGAGTCCGACGACGCCGGGGTCGTGTATGCCGGTGAGCACGAGGGGCAGCAGGTCGTCGTGGTCCTGCTGGGCGAGGGCGCCGAGACCGACTCCTACGGCCGCCGACGCTTCCACGAGGCGTTCCTGGAGCTCGACGCGAGCAACGGCGAGACAATTGTCCAGTTCGACGACGACGTCGACATCGCGCCCTGGGTGGCGGTGCGCGCCGACTCGTGGGGGGAGGGGCTCGACCTGGCGCGCGATCTCCTCGCCCCGGTGACCCTGGCTCACCTGGAGCCCGTCGGCGAGGTACGCGGCCCGGACTTCCGCCCGCACTGGTTCCGCCGTGACGGAGCGGGCAGGTGGCGGTTGTGGCCGCTGCCATGGCCCCAGCGGCTTACCGCAGGGGCCTGGTGGACCTGGCTCGCGGCGTTCGCCTTGATCCTGGCCATTGCCGCGTTGGCACTGTGGATCGCGATCAAGATCTTCGAGGACTCACCGGCACCGCAGCCGGGCCCCGGGCCTGCTCCCGGTCCCAACCCGCCACCACGCTCGTCGAACCCGACCCCGTCGACCACCGGCCCGACCACGAGCACACCAGGTCCGAGTCCGGACACGACGGGACCGAGGATCACGGCGTCGAGCATCCCACCGATCGTGTGACGACTTGTAGGCTAGTTGCCCTACAGTGATGTATTGCATTCGCCATACATTCTGTCTAGACTGCCGCCATGCCTCGCGCCTTCCCGTTCGAGACTCCGATCGCGGCTGACGCGCTGATCGACCGGCGCGAGGAGCTGCATCGCCTCCACCTCGCCGCGACCGACGGGGCCCATGTGAGGCTGGCGGGGCCACGCCGGTACGGCAAGACGTCGTTGTTGCTGGCGCACGAGCGCAGCCTGCAGCAGACCGGCTGGCGGACCGTTCATGTGGACTTCTACGGCGTCACCTCCCTGGTCGAGGTGTGTGCGCGCATCGCTACGGCCTACGGGCGATTGCGTGACACCAAGGTGCGCAGCCACCTCACCGCGCTCGGGTCACGCCTTGGCCTGACCCTTGGCACCGCCGGCATCGGGATGACGGTCGGGCCGCGACAGGCTCAGCTCTCACAGGAGTCCGCGCTGACCGCGGCCGCGGAGCTGCTCGACCTTCCGTTGCGGCTGTTCGAGCGCGACCGCGTCTCGACACTGGTCGTCTTCGACGAGTTCCAGGACCTGTTGAGCGCGGGCTCAACGCTCGACGGTCTGCTTCGGTCCCACGTGCAGTACCACGGTGATGCCGCCACCTACATCTACGCCGGCTCGCAGCCGTCGATGATGCGCCGGTTGTTCACCGACCGGGAGCGACCGCTCTACGGCCAGGCGGAGCCACTCGAGCTCTTCCCGTTGCCGCTCGACGAGGTGCTCGTGGAGCTGTCAGACCGCTTCGCGGCACTGGGCCGGGACCCCGGCGAGGCTCTCGAGCCGTTGGTGGTCGCCACGGCCGGTCACCCGCAGCGCACCATGTTGCTGGCTCACCTGCTCCACCGAGAGCTCGAGCTGCGGGAGTCGGGGGGTACGGCGCTCGGTCGGTCCGAGTCGAGCCACCTGGACTCCCAGGACGCGGGCGATGGGGCGCCGGCCGCCGACGACCGGCCGGACGGCCTTGCCCTCGCTGACGCCCTCGTCGACCTCGCGCTGACACAGACGTCGGAGGCCCACCATGCGAACTGGGACCAGCTGAGCTCCGGCAAGAAGGCAGTCCTGGCTGCTCTCGCCGACGGCATACGTCCGACCGGATCACGGGCGACCGAGCGATCGGGTCTGACCCGGGGGGCGTTGCAGTCGGCGCTGCGTGACGTCGCCCGGGAGGGACAGCACGTGAGCCGGATCGTCACCGGGCCGGCGCCGGCCGGTCACTGGCGCTTCGTCGACCCGCTGTTCGCCAGCTGGGTGTCGCGCCGCGGTCAGCGCGGTTGACGCTGATGCCGCCGCCGACATACCGACCTGTCCGAGTGTGGTCGACCTCGGGCTCGACCACAGGCGGACAAGTCGAGTCGGTTTCCCTCAGTAGGCAACGGCGATCCGGTCGTGGCGGGCCCGAGGCCGCTCGATCTCGTCGACGATCGCCACGGCGTAGTCCTCCGCGCTGATCGTCTCGCCGAAGACCGTGTTGACGCCGACCCGGTAGTGGCCGGTCCGCTCGCCCGGAGCCATGAACGGCGCGGGAGAGACGTACACCCAGTCGAGCAACGCACCCTTGTCCTCAAGCAGCTCGAAGGCGGCGATCTGGGTCAGTGCCTCGGCGCGGGCGGCTTCCGGGAACCTCGGAGCGTCGACCAAGCGCAGTCCGGGAGCGATCTCGAGGCTGCCCGACCCGCCGACGACCACGAGCCGTCGGCTGCCGACGTTCTCCGCCAGGGTGGCGATGGCGTGCAGGAACACCTGGTGCCGTACGCCGGTACGGCTCGGCCCGATCGCAGACACCACCACGTCGTGCTCGGCGGCGATGCGCGCTACGTCGTCGGGGTCGCCGGCGTCTCCTCGACGAGCGAACGTGCCGTGCGGGACCCCCGCCGACGGGGTGCGGCTGATGGCGGTGACTCGGTGGTCCCGCGAGACCGCCTCGAGGGCGACCCGTGATCCGATCATGCCCGTTGCGCCGTACAGGGCGATTCGCACCGCTGCCTCCTCATGTGCACCTGCGTCTGCAGCCATTCTAGAGACTGCAGACGCGCCCATTGCCACGGATGGACGGGGTCGGACCGTAGCAGCGCGGACCATGACATGATCACTCGACGCGGCAGCGCGAGGGGCGGTAGCTCAGCTGGTTAGAGCAGAGGACTCATAATCCTTGGGTCGCGGGTTCGAGTCCCGCCCGCCCCACCACACCGGGTGAGTACGGGACTTTGAGCCACGGATCTGTCACCAGGCACGAATGCCACCGGCGTGCGCGATGCTGGGTAGGTGATAGAACGCAACGTCCTAGGTGACGAGCTGGAACCGTGTGGCGCAGACCCGCTGACCGGGTTCTTCCGCGACGGCTGCTGCAGCACCGCCCCGGAGGATCTCGGGAGCCACACAATCTGCGCTGTCGTCACGGCCGAGTTCCTCGACCATCAGCTCACCATCGGTAACGACCTCTCGACACCGAAACCTCAGTACCGCTTCCCCGGACTCCTGCCGGGCGACCGCTGGTGCGTGACCGCGGTGAACTGGGCCCGAGCCTACAACGACGGCGTAGCGGCGCCTGTCGTGCTGGCCTCCACCAACGAGGCAGTGCTCAAGATCGTGCCACTGGCAGCGCTCCAGAAACACGCCGTTGACGTCCCGGCCGACCCGAGCTCATTCGAGCCGTAGTCCGAGGACCGCGGGCACCGCCCGATGGCGGTCCGATCTCGGGAGTCGATCCTCGGAGGTCAGACCACGTGGCGGCCGCCCTCAGCCGGGCGCGAGCGCGTGATGGATGCCCTCAAGGGGATGGAGGCGCGGGGGGCGATCGGCCCCTTGACGTTGCAGACGGCCGTGCCACCTCCAGCGGGCGCACAGTCCGCGCCCACGACGCCCGCGCCCCCGCCGCCGTCGTGGATGACCAAGGACGACGACGACAAGGACACTTGACCCGACCGTGCGGAGGGTGTGTCACGAGCACAACCTGTGTGCAATAGAGTCCCGCCCGCTACAGGGCCCCGCGCTCCCAAGGTCCGGTGATGGCCAGGGTCCCGCCGCTGCCGGCCTCGTCGTAGCCGAAGATGTTGACGAACAGGAACTCCCCGTCGTCGCTCCAGCAGGCGCCGGCAAGCTCGCTGTCGTTCATGATGTTCTCGGCGAACTGGAATGGCTGCCCCGCCATGGTGAGGCCGATCAGGCGGTTCTTGTCCTCGCCGAAGAACTTGCTTTTGTCGTCCTGGCCGGCGTTCGCGGTGGACGAGTCGTCCTCGCACAGCACCAAGCCTCCACGAGGGCTGACGACGATGTTGTCGGGGGAGTCGAGCACGTCGCCGTCGGGCGACTCGAAGAGCAGCACCAACTGACCACCGGACCTGCCCCGGGGGATGTATTCCCAGATCTGCCCGTACCCCTCCTCGAAACCGTCGAGGTTGGTGTCGCCGTTCTTGGCATCGCCGCCGCTCGTCGAGGCAAAGAAGATGCTGCCGGTGCCGGGCCAGCAGCCCTCGAGTCGGTTGAACTTGGCCGCGCCTTGGGCGAAGCCCGCCTCGAAGACGGCGTTGGGAGCGTCGTCGGACGGGTTGGGCTCCTGGATGGTGACCCACTCGACCGGAAGCGGCTTGCCCTGCCGCTGGCCCTCACGCAGGTCCACTGACGGCTTCCCCTTGACGCCGAGCATCTGCAGGACGCCACCTTGGCCGAGGTCCGCCGGGTTCCTCGGCAGGAAGCGATAGAAGCCGCTCCCCCGGTCGGACCCTGCGTCCTCGGTCTCGTAGACGATGCCGGTGCGCTGGTCGACGGTGGCTGCCTCATGAGCGAATCGGCCCATGGCGACGTACGGGTCGGAGCCGGCCGGATTGCCGGGTGAGGGCGAGTTGAGCGGGGTCAGGTACACGTAGCCGTGCTTCTTCTCGGTCCGCGGCACGGTCCCTGGAGTTGCCCCGCCGATCTCGTTCTGGACGATCTCCTCGCAGGTCAGCCAGCCGGACTGGCGGAATGCGATGCCGCCGGCGCAGTTGACGACGGTGCCGGTCTGGCTCACGAATGCCTGGGTGAGCCCACCGTTCGGTGACCGGAACTGGCTCGCGTCGAAACTGAGGGTCGTGTTGCCGCCCTCGGCCGTGCTGTCGTACGCGTTGTCGGCGGGCTTGATGGTGAACTCGCCCTGGTCGAACGGCGCGGTTTGGCTGAAGCGGATCTCGTGGTTGCGGATCAGCCGCACGCCGCTGGCGACACTCCCGAACGCGCCCATGCCGTCGTGGGAGCGCGGCGTGATCCCTCCGTTTGCTCCGTTTGACAGCTCGCTGCCGG
>JACDHG010000200.1 GCA_013821195.1 Propionibacteriales bacterium | reverse complement strand
TCCCTGAACCCGTCGAACTTGACCGGGTCCGCATCCGACGCCGTGATCGACTCGGTGGCATCCTCCCCGAATATTTAGCCGTCGCATGACGTGGACGGGTATTCGACAAGGCGCCGCCGAGCTGGACTGCCTCGCCCGGCTGGGTGTGCCGCTGGTGCAGGGCTACCACCTAGCGCGGCCTGGCCCGGGGTGGCCCCAGATTGACACCGAGACGTCGTTGCACCTGATGACCAGTGAGCCGCTGCGCACCGGGACGACTTTGCGGAGCCTGCTCGAGCCGACCGTGACGGTCAGCGACACAGACACCGCTGACCCACTGAGCTGGTTCATTGATGACACGGTGGATCTCGTGGTGCTGATCGACCGGGCGTTGCGTCCGGTCGCCACCATCACCTCCACCGGCCCGCTGCGGTCTCTTGTGCACGGCATCCTCATCAACCTCGACACCGGCGTCGCGCAGGCCGCGCACCGTGCCATCACCCGCAGCGGGGATCAGCGTCTCGAGCCGCTGGTGTGCGTCGACAACGCAGGACGCTTCGTCGGCATCGTCCTCATGGAACGGATCGTGCACACCCTCGCCTCAACCACCTTGATCCCGTCGTCGTCGAGAGCCGGAGAGACGAACGGCGCCGGCGTGGAATTGTCGCTGCCAGGCGGTTGCCCCACCGTCGGCTCATCCTGGCGGTCTGAGCTGAGGCGCCTGGCTGCGGCCTCGGCCAGAGTTCTGTCCCGGTGAGCTGGTCGGTCGCAACACCGCACCGGGTCCGGAGCAGGAGTGCGACTTTTCAGAACCGAGGGTGTCAGGGGAGATACCGGTGTTGTAGTGGGCTTGGACGCGGGTTTGGCTCAGTCGTATCGACGTAAACGGCGACCTAGAGCGGGACGTCGTCCCACGGACCTGGTCGGGGTGGCTGGAGTCCAACACCGTGAGCTCGACGCCGGCGGTGGCGCAGATGACCTCGGGCGCCAGGGACGAGCCACCCATGCCGCAGAGCACCACGTGGTCGACGCCGTCCTCGCCCAGCTCGGCGCGGATGGCCGGAATCTGTCCGAGCAGCGGGCGGGAGCTGCGGTGCAGGCCGACCCAGGACAGTCGGACCTTCGCCTCGGACTCCGCCTCGGCGCCCCACAGCGTCGCGTCCTCGGCGAACAGCTTGCCGGCGAACCCGTCGGCCGCCAGCGCCGGCACGTGCCGGCGGACCGCGTCGGCGGCGGCCCCGGTCGCGGTGACCTCGAGCGCTCCGCTCACTGCTCGGTGCCCTTGGCCTGCTCGAGCTGGGTGCGGACGGTCTCCTGCAGCTCCTCCCAGGAGGCCACGAACTTCTCGACGCCCTCGCGCTCGAGGGTGTCGATCACGTCGTCGTAGTCCACGCCGATCCGGGTGAGGTCGTCCATGACCTGGTGCGCCTCGTCGTACCGCGTGGTGACCAGGTCGCCCTCGACCTCACCGTGGTCGGCGAAGGCCTGCATGGTCTTCTCCGGCATGGTGTTCACGGTGTCGCCGACGACGAGGTCCGCGACGTACATCGTGTCCTTGTAGTCCGGGTTCTTCACGCCGGTGGACGCCCACAGCGGACGCTGCGTGTTGGCGCCGTCCGCGGCGAGCGCCTGGAAGCGGTCCCCGGCGAACTTCTTCTCGTAGGCCTTGTAGGCGAGCCGCGCGTTCGCGATCGCGGCCTTGCCGAAGAGGTTCGGCGCCTGCGGGTCCTCCAGGGCCTCGAGGCGCTTGTCGTACTCCGAGTCGACCCGCGAGACGAAGAACGACGCCACGGACTCGATGCCCGCCAGGTCGATGCCGTTGGCCTTCGCCTGCTCGAGACCCTCGAGGTAGGCGTCCATGACCTGCTCGTAGCGGCCGAGGCCGAAGATGAGCGTGACGTTGACGCTGATGCCGCGAGCGATCGTGGCGGTGATCCCCGGCAGGCCCTCGCTGGTGGCCGGGATCTTGATGAAGACGTTGGGCCGGTCCACGGCGTCGCTGAGCTCGCGGGCGGAGGTGGACGTGGCTTCCGTCTCGAACGCGATGGTGGGCGAGACCTCGATCGAGACCCGGCCGTCGGTGCCGTCGGTGGCCTTCCAGACGTCCATCATCACGTCGCAGGCGTCTCGTACGTCGGTCGTGGTGATCTCGAAGATCGCCTCGTCGACGTCGGCGCCCTTGCTCGCCAGGGCGCGGATCTGCTCGTCGTACCGCTCGCCGTTGGAGAGCGCGCCGGCGAAGATCGTCGGGTTGGTCGTGACCCCGACGACCGAGGAGTCCTTGATGAGCTCGGCGAGGTTGCCGGTCTCGATGCGCTCCCGCGAGAGGTCGTCGAGCCAGATCGACACCCCCGCGTCGGAGAGGGCTTGCAAGCGGTCCGTCATGTCAGTTTCTCCAGTGTCGTGGATGGTGGGTGCGTAGGTGCCCGGGCGTGCTCAGCCCTGGGAGTCGCGGACGCTCTGCTCCGCGGCGAGGGCGACCGACTCGGCGGTGATCCCGAACTCGCGGTAGAGCGTCTCGTAGTCGGCCGAGGCGCCGTAGTGGTCGATGGACACGATGTGGCCGGTCGCACCGACCACCTCGCGCCAGCCCTGGGCGACGCCGGCCTCGACGCTGACCCGGGCCTTCACGATGGGCGGCAGCACGGTGTCGCGGTAGGACTGCTCCTGCGCGTCGAACCACTCCCGGCAGGGCATGGACACGACGCGGGCGGAGATGCCCTTCTCGGCGAGCCGGGTGCGGGCCTCGACGGCGAGCTGCACCTCAGAGCCGGTGCCGATCAGGATGACGTCGGGGGCGCCGCCCTCGGCGTCGAGCAGGACGTAGCCACCCTTCGCGACGTGCTCGGTGGTGGCGAAGCCGTCGGTGCCACGCGGGAACGTCGGCACGTTCTGCCGGGTGAGCACCAGACCGGCCGGCTGGTTGTTCTTCTCCAGCACGGCCCGCCAGACCGCGACCGTCTCGTTGGCGTCGGCCGGGCGTACGACGTCCAGGCCGGGGATCGCGCGCAGCGCGACGAGGTGCTCGATCGGCTGGTGGGTGGGGCCATCCTCGCCCAGGCCGATGGAGTCGTGGGTCCACACGTAGGTCACGGGCAGCTGCATCAGCGACGCGAGCCGCACCGCCGGGCGCATGTAGTCCGAGAACGTCAGGAACGTGCCGCCGTACACGCGGGTGCCACCGTGCAGCGCGATGCCGTTCATGACCGAGCCCATGGCGTGCTCACGGATGCCGAAGTGCAGCACCCGCCCATAGACGTTGCCGGAGAAGTCCTTGGTGGACAGGTCGGCCGGCACGAAGGACGGCTCGCCGGCCGGGGTCGTGTTGTTGGACCCCGCAAGGTCCGCGGACCCGCCCCACAGCTCGGGGAGCACGGGCGCGATGGCGCCCAGCACCTCGCCGGAGGCCTTCCGGGTGGCGAGCCCCTTGGGGTCGGCGCCGAAGGTCGGCAGCGCGGACTCCCAGCCGGCGGGCAGGGTCCGCGACCCCATCCGCTCGAAGAGCTCGTGACGCTTGCGGAACCGCTTCGCCCACGCGTCGAACAGCTCCTGCCACTCCGCCTGCGCGGCCTTGCCGCGGTCGATGACCGACCGGGTGTGCGCCAGCACGTCGGCGGGCACCTCGAAGGTCTGCGCGGGGTCGAAGCCCAGGATCTCCTTGGTGGCGGCGACCTCGTCGTCGCCGAGGGCGGAGCCGTGCGCGGTGCCGGTGTTCTGCGCGTTCGGGGCGGGCCAGGCGATCACGGTGCGCAGCGAGATGAAACTGGGCCGGTCGGTGACCCGGCGCGCGGCTTCGAGCGCCCGGTGGAGCGCGGGCACGTCCTCCTCGTACGTCGTACCGCCGTTGGTCCAGTCCACGCGCTGCACGTGCCAGCCGTAGGCGGCGTAGCGGGCGGCGACGTCCTCGCTGAAGGCGATGTCGGTGTCGCCCTCGATGGAGATGTCGTTGTCGTCGTAGATCAGCGTCAGGTTGCCCAGCTGCTGGTGACCGGCGAGCGAGGACGCCTCGGCGCTCACGCCCTCCTCGAGGTCACCGTCGGAGCAGATGGCGAAGATCTGGTGGTCGAAGAGGCTCTCGCCGGGGGCAGCGTCCGGGTCGAAGAGGCCGCGCTCGCGGCGGGCCGCCATGGCCATCCCGACCGCGTTGCCGACACCCTGGCCGAGCGGGCCGGTGGTGGTCTCGACACCGGCGGTGTGGCCGTGCTCCGGGTGACCGGGCGTCTTGCTGCCCCACCCGCGCAGCGACTTGAGGTCCTCGAGCTCGAGCCCGAAGCCGGTCAGGTAGAGCTGGGTGTAGAGCGTGATGCTGCTGTGGCCCGCGGAGAGCACGAAGCGGTCGCGGCCGGCCCAGTCGGGGTCGGTGGGGTTGTGCTGCATCACCTTGTTGAAGAGCAGGTGCGCCACCGGCGCCAGTGACATCGCGGTGCCGGGATGGCCGTTGCCGACCTTCTGCACCGAGTCCATCGCCAGGACCCTCGCGGTGTCCACCGCGCGTCGGTCCAGGTCTGTCCAGTCGAGCCTGCTCACGAAGGTTTCCTCTCGACGAGTACTCGGCGCATCGGTCGACCCGCTTGTGCCACCAGGGCGTCAAGCCAAACTGCGGAGCCCGGTCACAGGCGCGACCACGACCTCGAGCCTACTCACTCCGAGCCTGCCGGCGCACGCCCGTCCACGTGAGCCGATGCACACTTCTACGGGGCTCGGCCCCTTCCCCGGTCCGACACCCCGGACGACTACAGTGGAGCCCGGTCCTCACGGTGCGCCGAGGGGGGCCTGTCTGTTCCGAGTCCCGTCCCGAAGCCGTCGTCGAGGATTTGTGGGTCTCGGTCGATGACTGAGTCGGCGGACTCTTAGTTCCGCGCAGGAGGGCATCGACCGACTCGCCAGTGAGCCGCCGAGCCGCTCCCGTTCTCGCCCTCGAAGAATCTAATTGAGTGCATTCGCTAAATTTGGCGGTTGTGTGGGGCGACACTTTGCGTGTTCGGAGTGTGCACGTGAGAAGACCGGGGGACTGGTATGGCTCAGGGAACTGACCACGGCGCGGAAACTGAATCCTCGCCCGTCTCGGCGTTGGCGCGGTTCGCTGTGCGGGTGGCCACGGTCGCCACGCTTGAGGCTCTCCTCGACGCGATCGTCGAGGTCACGACGGGCGCGATGGTCGCTGACAGTGTGCAT
>JACDHG010000012.1 GCA_013821195.1 Propionibacteriales bacterium | reverse complement strand
TCGCAGGGACTCAGCCGGCTGCCGGCCACTCAGGTTCCGGCCGCCCTGCGCAAGTCCGCGTCGTTCGCCCCGGCCAAGCGCGCCAAGCTCGTCGGGGGCCAGATCGCGGCCGCGGTCGACCGGGACAGCGAGTTCCGCGAGCACCTCGCAACGCAGGTGCGGGCAATCGCGCCGACCGCCGTGGCGTCGCTGGAGTCCGGCACGCCACCGGTCACGCTCGACACGTTGGCCGAGGCAGCCGCCGCCGCCTTCCTCGTCCGCACCGACGGCTGGGAGGCCGTCGTGGAGCGTGCGATGGAGGCAGAGGAGCAGCGACGTGAGGCACCTGGAGGCGACCTGGCGGCGATGGTCGAGCGGCTTCAGGCCGCTCTGACGTCGGCCCGCTCAGAAGTGCGGTCGGTGCGCGAGAAGCTGCGCGCCCAGGTCGCCGAGGTCAAGGCCGACAACACGGCTCTGCGTCGTACCCTCGGTCAGACCCGACAACAGTTGAAGCAGGCCCAGGAGACGGCTGCCTCGGCCGACGTGGTGGTGGGGTCCGTACGCCGCGAGAGCGAGATCGCGCAGCGCGCCGCCGAGGCGGAGGCACGCCGGTTGCGGGCGCGGGTCGAGCGACTCGAGTCACACAACACGTCCGCACGTCGAGCCGTCCGCGAGGAGCGAGAGACGGAGACGATGCGGGTGCGGCTGCTCCTCGACACCGTGATGGACGCGGCAGCCGGGCTTCGACGCGAGCTCGCGCTGCCGCCGGGCGAGATGCTGCCCGCCGACACGGTGCGCGCCGTCGAGCCGGGCGTGGATCCCGGTGTCGCAGGGGTGGGCCGCTCACTGCTCGGCGACGATCCGACGCTGCTGAGGCGGCTGCTCGAAGTACCGCGGGCGCACCTCATCATCGACGGCTACAACGTGTCGAAGGCCGCTTGGGCGACAGCGCCCCTCGAGGAGCAGCGCAACCGTCTCGCCAGCCGCGTGGCCGCCTTGGTCGCCGGCAAGGGGGTCGAGACGACGATCGTCTTCGACGGTGCCGACCTCAAGCACCCACCGACCGTGAGCCTGCCGCGCGGCATCCGCGTCTTGTTCAGCCCGCCCGGGGTGATCGCCGACGACACGATCCGGCACCTGGTCTCCGCCGAGCCGCTCGGCCGGCCGCTCGTCGTGGTGTCGACCGACCGCGAGGTCGCCGAGAGCGTGACGAAGATGGGCGCCCGCTCGGTGACTTCGCAGGCACTTGTCGCCGCGATGGGCATCTAGCCCGTGCCGGCGTCCGTGGTCGCCGTCTCATTGAGCAGCCGGCACACCTTTAGCAAGAAGAGTCAGGACGCCATCACCTTGGTCGAGGGTCTGGGTGTCGACGGAGACCGTCATGCGGGGGTGACGGTCCAGCACAGGTCGCGGGTGCGCCGTGACCCGTCCCAGCCCAACCTGCGCCAGGTCCACCTGCTCCAAGCCGAGCTGCACGACGAGTTGCGACTGGGCGGTTTCGACGTCGAGCCTGGAGACATCGGTGAGAACGTCACGACCCGCGGTGTCGACCTGCTCGCGCTGCCGACTGGCACCCTGCTCCACCTCGGCGACCACGCCACGGTCCGGATCACCGGGCTGCGCAACCCGTGCGTCCAGCTGGACGGCTTCCAGCCCGGGCTGATGCAGGCGACCCTCGACCGCGACCCCGACGGCTCGCTGGTGCGCAAGGCGGGTGTCATGGGGGTCGTCGTCGCCGGGGGAGTCGTACGCCAGGGGGACCACGTCCGGGTGGAGCTCCCGGCCCCCCCGCACATGCCACTCGACAAGGTCTGACCGGCGGGCGGCGGCGCGCTGCCGTGCCTCGGCTCGGCGTCTCGGTGATCGACGGGACTGTCGGTGGCTGTCTCTAGCGTCTGTTGTGACACCGCAGCTTCCCCCTGAGAGTCGGAGGTCGACATGGCCGCAGAGGCACACCGCCCCATCACTGGGCCCTGGCCCGCCGAGGCTCCCGAGCCCAGCTCGCATCCCACCAGGCTTGGGTCCCAGATCCCGGTCGGCCAGCCCAACGACCCGATTGTCATCGACTGCGACCGCTGCACGATGCGCGGCATCGGCTGCGGCGACTGCGTCGTCACGGTCCTCCTCGGGGGTCCGCCGTACGGCGTCGAGCTCGACGACGACGAGCGACACGCCATCGACGTCCTGGCCGCGGCCGGTCTCGTCCCACCGCTACGGATGGTCGAGGCAACCGAGTCGCGTCACATCGACGGTCCCTGACCAGCGGGTTGCCACGTCGGGCCGGCGTCGGACACTGCCCGTCCTGGCAGTCCCATTAGGATCGACGGGTGCCCGACAACCAGCCGCGAGCTCCTCGAGACGGCGAGCTGGCACGCTCGAACCGTCGGTCCGCGATCTGGTCACGCGCCCTGGCTGCTCTCGTGGTGCTCGTCGTCGTGGTGTCAGGGTTCAGTCGGCTGTCGAGTGGAGGCGTCCCCAACCGACTCCTCGGCAACAACCAGTCCGGGTCACGCCAGACCGACGTGGGTGACCGGGTTGGCAGGCGCGAGGCGCTCGCCGCCCAGACACTCGACCGTCAAGCCAGCGCTCTGGCTCAAGGCAGCCAGCCGAACTACCTGGCGGCTTGGGACACCTCGACGATGCAGGCTCAGCAGCGCGCCGAGACGACGTACCAGAACCTCCGAGACCTAGGCATCAGCAGTCTCGACTCTCGCTACGTGGCGGCCGACGTCGGGGTCAGCCTCGCCGAGCGGCAGCGTCTGGGTGGCGACGCGTGGAAGGCAGACGTCGAGGTCTCCTACGCCCTCGACGGGTACGACTCGTCACCCGCGCGCATGACGGTGTCGTACACCTTCGTCCGCCGCGGCGACCGGGTCCTGATCGTCGACGTGCAGGCTGCCACCGGCGAGCGTGCCCCCGTCTGGATCCTCGGTCCGCTGTCGGTCCGCACCTCGGGGCGCACTCTCGTTGCCGCCGCATCTGCCGCGGAGGCAAGGCGGGTGAGCCAGCATCTACGCCAAGCCGTCACCGACGTCCAGGCCGTCTTGCCGAGCTGGCGCGGCACGCTCGTGGCCTACGTGCCGGAGACGGCCGCTCAGCTGAAGTCTGTCCTGGCGACGGCACCGGGCAGCTACGACGACATCGCCGCCGTCACCACGACGGTGGACGGGTCCGACCAGCAGGGGGCACCGGTGGTGGTCGTCGTCAACGCCTCGGTGTTCGACCGCCTGGGGCCGATCGGCTCGCACGTCGTGATCAGCCACGAGTCCACGCATGCCGCGACGGGCGCCGCCGTCGTCGGCATGCCGCTGTGGGTGGCGGAGGGCTTCGCCGATTACGTCGGCGTTGGCGCTGTCGACGTCCCGGTCTCCGTCTCGGCGCGGGTTGTGACTCGCGACGTACGCCGTGCCGGCTCGCCACGAGCGTTGCCCAGCAACGACGACTTCTCGGCCGGCCAGGGGGACCTGGAGCTTGCGTACGAGCGGGCCTGGCTCGCCAACCGGCTCATCGCGGCCGAGCACGGCGAGAGAAGTCTCGTGCGGTTCTACCGCTCTGTCGTGGCGAGGCCCGCTGACCTGGCCGGTGCGTTCGATCATCTCGGCACGACCGAGGAGGCGTTCACGGCCGACTGGCGCCGTTCGCTCCGGACGTTGGCCGCCCGGGGATGACGAAGACGCTTGTCGTCACCAACGACTTCCCACCCAGACGGGGTGGCATCGAGTCGTTCGTCTTCTCGCTGTGCGAGGACTTCGGTGCTGACGAGCTCGTCGTCTACACCGCGCGGATGATCGGATCAGACGAGATCGACAGCGCTGTTCCCTACCCGGTGGTCCGCGACCCGGCCCGGATGCTGCTTCCCAGCCGGCGGGTGGCGCGGTCCGTCCAGCGCGTGGCTCGTCAGCACGGCTGCGACGCAGTGGTCTTCGGAGCCGCCGCGCCGTTGGGCCTGCTGGCGCGGGGGCTCAAACGCCATCCGGGCGTGACGACCGCGGTGGGGCTCACGCACGGTCACGAGGTCTGGTGGGCCAAGGTGCCGGTGGCCCGTCAGCTGCTGCGCCGCATCGGGGACGATGTCGACACGCTGACGTACGTCAGCGACTACTGCCGCCGGGAGATCGGCAAGGCACTGTCCCCAGCGGCTCGGCAGCGGATGCGCCGGCTCTCTCCTGAAGTGGACAGGGAGCGTTTCAGGCCGGGGCTCGACAAGGCGCTGTGGCGACGCCGGCTCGGCTTGACCGACGACCAGCCGGTGGTGCTGTCTGCATCCCGGCTGGTACGCCGCAAGGGCCACGACATGCTCATCCGCGCCTGGCCGGGGACACTCGCGCGCCACCCGGCGGCGGCGCTCGTCATCGTGGGAGACGGCCCTTCGCGACGTCGACTGATGCGGCTGGCGAACCGGCACGGGGTAGGTGGGTCGGTCATCTTCGTCCCCAGCGTTGCGTGGGCGGAGATGCCCCTCGTCTACGCGATGGCAGACGTGTTCGTGCTGCCCTGCCGCACCCGGCTGTGGGGTCTGGAGCCCGAAGCCTTCGGCATCGTGTTCTTGGAGGCCGCGGCCTGCGGTCTGCCGATCATCGTCGGCGACTCGGGGGGAGCACCGGAGGCTGCGCGGGCCGGTGAGAGCTACGTGGTCGAACCAACGGACGTGGATCAGCTGGAGAGCCAGCTGCTCCACCTGCTGGGCCGCAGGCGGCATGCCCGCATTGACTAGGGCTTCTCGTTGTTAGTTCTTCGGGGGCCTGATCCAGGCGGTGGGGTCGCCGAGGCAGCCGCCGCAGGCGGTGTCGAGTGCGTCCTCGGGGCTCCCCCGCGGTACCCCCCGGTGGGCAGGACGCTCGGTGGGTAGGCGTGGTGGCTGACTCGGTAGAGCCCGAATCCCCCGTTGGTTGGCTGAGCCGCCACAACCAGCCGGCACCACGCAGCTGCTGCCCGGGGGGCCCTGGGTTGGGTACGTCTTCCGACACATGGCGGCACACGACACCCCGCCGGCCCGGGTTGGGTACGTCTTCCGACACCTGGCGGCAAACGACCTTCAGTTGGCGCTACACCAAGGCAGACCTCAACGCCCACCTCCACCGGCCCGCCGCCCACAAGCCGCTCAATCCGGCAGCCTGACCCCCGACGAACTAACGTCGACGACCACTAGCTAGGGCCGACGCACGCAGGCCGTCAGACGTAGAGCGACTCCACCTCGGCGTGGAAGCGCCGCATCACGAGCGCGCGCTTCAGCTTCAGGGTGGGGGTGAGCTCGCCGGTCTCCTCGGTCCAGTCGACCGGGAGGATCGCGAACTTGCGGATCGCCTCAGCCCGCGAGACAGCGGCGTTGGCGTCGTCGACTGCCCGCTGCACCGCTGCGGTCAGGTCGGGGTCGCGCAGCAGCGAGGTCAGACCACCTGACTTGCCGTTCGCCTCGCCCCAAGCCGCCAGCGCCTCATCGTCGATCGTGACGAGCGCGCCAACGAACGGCCTGCCGTCACCGACCACCATGCACTGGCTGACGAGGCTGTGAGCCCGGACGCAGTCCTCGAGCACCGTCGGGGCGACGTTCTTGCCGCCGGCCGTCACCAGGATCTCCTTCTTGCGGCCGGTGATGCGCACGAACCCGTCGTCGTCGATCTCGCCGAGGTCGCCGGTGCGGAACCAGCCGTCGTCGTCGATGGCATCGGCCGTCGCGACCTCGTCGTGCCAGTAGCCCCTGAACACCTGGCCGCCCTGGAACAGGAGCTCCCCGTCGGCTGCCACCCGGACCGACGTACCAGGCAGCGGCCTGCCGACGGTGCCGATGCGCTGGGTGGCGGGCAGGTTGACGGTGAGTGCGGCGGTCGTCTCCGTGAGCCCGTAGCCCTCGAGCACCGGCAGCCCGACCCCGCGGAAGAAGTGGGCGAGCCGCTCCCCGAGCGGAGCGCCGCCGGAGACGGCGTACTGCGCCTTGCCTCCGAGCGCGAGACTCAGCTTGGCGTAGACGAGTCGGTCGAAGAGGGCGTGACGCGCCTTGAGCAGCGGACCGGGGCCGCTGTGGTCGCGCGCCTGGCTGTAGGTGATCGCGGTCTTGATGGCGGCGTCGAAGATCTTGCCGCGTCCGTCAGCGACAGCCCGCTGGCTGGCCGTGTTGAAGACCTTCTCGAAGACGCGGGGGACGGCGAGGATGAAGGTGGGGTGGAAGGAGCCGAGGTCGTCGAGCAGGTTCGTGATGTCAGCGGAGTGACCCAGTCTGACGCGGTGCTTGACCGCGCCGACCTGGATGATGCGGGCGAAGACATGCGCCAGCGGCAGGAAGAGCAGCGTGCTGGCGGCCTCGGAGTCGAAGAGCTCGTCGAGGACCTGGGTGGCGACGCCGAGCTCGAACATGAAGTTGCCATGGGTGAGCGTGCAGCCCTTCGGGCGACCGGTTGTGCCTGACGTGTAGATCAGCGTCGCTACCGACTCGGGCGTCACCGCGGCGCGCCGCGCCTCGAGCTCGTCGTCGCTGATGTGCAGCCCGGCCGCCACGAGCCTGTCGATGCCGCCGTCGTCGAGACAGACAACGTCTCGCAGCTCGGTCAGTTCGTCGCGAGACACGTCGATCTTGGCGACATGGTCAGCCGTCTCGGCCACCGCGAGGACCGCCACGGAGTCAGTGAGGATCCACGCGATCTGCTCTGTAGACGACGTCTCGTAGACGGGGACGGTGATCGCCCCGGCATACCAGATGGCATAGTCGAGGAGCGTCCACTCGTACCGCGTCTTCGAGATCAGCGCGACGCGGTCACCGGCGGCGACCCCCGCTGCCAGCAGGCCCTTGGCCGTGGCCTGCACCTCGACCAGGAACTGGCGGGCGGTCACGTCTCTCCACTCGCCGCCTTGCCGCCGACTGACGACGACCTTGCCGCCGAAGCGCCGGGAGTTCGCCACGATGTCGTCGGTGAGGTTGCCGGTCGCCGGGACCGTGTACGTCGGCGGGGCCGAAAACTCGCGCACACTCACTCCCGAGGTCCCTCGCGCCGGTGGTCTCGCGAGGTTACCGCCGCGCCACGGCCCGCCAGACGCCAACCCCGGCCGGGGCCTGCTGCGATCGGTAGCCGACCGTCGGTCGAGTCTGCCTCCTCGCCGGCGGGAGCTGAGACGCCACGTGTGCCGCCGCCCGAGTAGTCTCGCCGTCAACCGATCCGCAGACCTCAGGTCATCGCGGGTCGGACGGGAGCCGGTGGCGGACGGTCGGGACTGGCGTCGGGAGACCGACGCAGCCAAAGGCACCGCCCTGGGCTGGCAGGCGCGGCGTCTGCAGCCGACACGACGGAGACGACATGGACGACAAAAGGGCAGCGCGATGGCAGAACTGACGATCTCGAGCATCGAGATCGCTGCTGAGCCGGCTGCCGTCATGGCCATCATCGCGGACTTCGCGGCATATCCTCGGTGGGCCAAGGGCGTGAAGTCTGCGGAGGTGCTGACGGAGTACGACGACGGCCGCGCCTTTGAGGTGGCCTTCGTGCTGGACGCCGCGCCGATCAAGGACGAGTACACGCTGACCTATGACTGGGACGGCGACCGGCAGGTCACCTGGTCGCTCGTCAAGGCGAAGATGCTCAAGTCGATGGAGGGCGCCTATGTCCTTGAGGCCAACGGCGACCAGACCGACGTCACCTACCGGCTCACCGTCGACCTGACTATCCCGATGATCGGGATGTTCAAGCGCAAGGGCGAGAAGGTCATCATCGACACGGCCCTGAAGGGACTCAAGAAGCGCGTCGAGACTCTCGGCTGAGCGTCGGCTCCCGCGCGGCAGTGCCTCAACCCGGAGCCGAGCGACTCGCCTCGACCCAACCGGCCTCGCCGTTCTCGGTTTGGCGCGATAGGGGACTGCTGTAGCCCGCGAGAGCCGCTGTTTGCGCCAATGGCTGACCCCGCGCTAGCGCCCGAATATGGGCGTTGCATGCAGTGGTTCAGGCGGTGGTGGAGGTGTCGGAGGTGGCAGTCGGCGCGGCATCGGACACAATGACCCTTCATGAGCACTGAACCGGTCGGGTCACTCACCGAGGAGGCAGCCAAGCTGCTCGCGGTGCTGCAGGGCTGGGCCAGCACCACCGGGACGGACCAAGAGACCGACCCCGACGCACACAGCTCGCACCACCCAGACGGGTCAGACTGCCGTTGGTGCCCGCACTGCCGGCTCGTGCGTGCCGCCAAGGCGACGAGCCCCGAGGTGCGGGAGCACTTGATGACCGCCGCCACGTCCTTCGGGCTGGCGGTGCAAGAGCTGCTGGCCACGCCGCCGGAGCCGGCCGAGCGCACCGAGGGCAGCGGGCGCACCGAGGGCACCCAGCAGCCTGAGAGCACCAAGGGCACCGAACACCCGCCGCACCCGGTGGGCGCGAGGGACAGCGTTCGCGACGTACCGATCGAGAAGATCGACCTACCGGAGGACTGAGCAGATGTCATTGACGATCGGCGTCGACGTAGGCGGGACGAAGACTGCTGTGGGTGTGGTGACCGAGGATGGAACGATCATCGACAAGGTACGCCGCGACACTCCTGCCGACGATGTCGGCGCCGTCGAGAGCACGATCGTCGACCTCGTCACAGAGCTGAGAAGGCGCCACGAGGTCGAGTCGGTGGGCATCGGTGCCGCCGGCTGGGTCAGCGCCGACCGAGCGACCGTGATCTTCGCACCCAACCTGCCTTGGCGCGACGCAGCACTGTGCGACGCGGTGGAGGGACAGATCGCCATCCCGGTGGTCGTGGAGAACGATGCCAACGCAGCTGCGTGGGGAGAGTTCAGGTTCGGCGCCGGCTCGGACTGCGACGACATGCTGCTGGTCACCGTCGGGACGGGGGTCGGGGGAGGAGTCGTCGTCGACGGCCAGCTGATGCGGGGGACCTTCGGCGTCGCTGCGGAGATCGGGCACTTCCGCGTGGTGCCAGGTGGTCACGAGTGCGGGTGCGGCCGCTTCGGCTGCTTCGAGCAGTATGCCAGCGGGACCGCCCTCGTTCGCGCAGCGCGAGAGCGGGCCGGAGCGGATCCCTCGGCGGGACCGCTCCTAGCGGCCGCCGAGGGTGACATCGACAAGATGGCCGGCCCGATGATCACCGAGCTGGCCGTCGCGGGGGACCCGTTCTGCTCCGACCTGCTCGGGGACCTCGGCACCTGGCTCGGCGAGGGGATCGCCAGTCTCACCGCCGTCCTCGACCCTGGCGTCGTGGCGATCGGTGGAGGAGTGGCCGAGGCAGGCGACCTGCTCATGAGTCGCACCCGTGCCGCCTTCGAGGCAACTCTTCCCGGTTACGACCATCGCCCGCGTCTCGACATGAGGCTCGCCACGCTTGGCAACGAGGCTGGGCTGGTCGGTGCCGCCGACCTGGCCCGGCAGGGGCGGCGATGATGGAACGCCTGGCCATCGGGGTCGACATCGGAGGCACGCGTGTCAAGGCCGGCGTGGTCAACGAGGATGGTCTTGTCCTCGAGCGCACCGGCCGCGACACCCCCTCGACGAACCCCACGGAGGTCGAGGAGAACATCGCCGACCTCGTCCACGATCTGCTGTCCCGCCACGTGGTGAGCGCGGTCGGCATCGGTGCGGCGGGTTTCGTCGACGCGACCCGATCGACAGTGTTGTTCGCCCCCCACCTGGCCTGGCGCAACGAGCCGCTGCGCGATGCGGTACGACGCCGGGTGGGTCTGTCGACCCTGGTCGAGAACGACGCGAACGCCGCCGCCTGGGCGGAGTGGCGCTTCGGCGCAGGACAGAACGAGACAGACCTCGTGTGCATCACCCTCGGCACCGGGATCGGCGGCGGTATGGTCTTCGGTGGCCTGCTGCACCGGGGCAGGACCGGTCTGGGCGGCGAGTTCGGCCACATGCAGGTCGTGCCGCACGGACAGCGATGCGAGTGCGGCAACCGCGGGTGCTGGGAGCAGTACGCGAGCGCCAACGCCTTGGTCCGGGAGGCAAAGGAGCTGGCCCGGGCGAGGTCACCGCGCGCCGAGGCACTGCTCGAGCGCGCCGGCGGAGATCCCGAGGCGATCACCGGCCTGATGGTGAGTGACGTGGCGCTGTCAGGTGACCAGACGTCCATCGAGCTGCTGGCCGAGGTCGGAGACTGGCTCGGGATCGGGATCGCCAACCTGGCGGCCGCTCTCGACCCTGGCACGTTCGTGATCGGCGGAGGCGTCTCCGATGCGGGCGAGCTGCTGATCGCCCCTGCCGTCGCCGCCTACCGGCGTACCCTCACCGGCCGCGGTTACCGACCGGAGGCACGGATCGTGCGTGCGCACCTCGGCAACGACGCCGGTCTGGTGGGCGCCGCCGACCTCGCCCGCACGGCAGCGCGCAGGAGCCGGCGTCGTTCGGGGTCCAGGAGCAGGACTCGAGCCGAGCGCAGGCCGCTCTTCGGCGTCGGGCAGCCGAGCCAACGGGCGACCAGGGCGAGCATCCGCAGCGCGAAATAGCAGCCCGGCGGGCGCTGCGTCGCTCCTTGGGTCGGTTTGCCGGGCGGCTTTGCCGGGTTCCCGATTCGTCCGGGTGGTTCGCGGGTGGGGTCCACGCGCTGGGGCGGACGAATGCAGAGGGGGTGGCGGGGTTGGGCGTCCGCTCTACCTGCCGACGAGGGTGATCTCGAACGAGTACAGGTCGGGGCGGTAGACGTGGGAGCCCCACTCGACCGCCCGGCTGCCGTCGTCGTATGCCGTGCGCTGCATCGTGAGCAGCGGGGCACCTTTGCGCTCGGTCAGCAGCTTCGCCTCGTGCGCGCCGGCCCGGCAGGCGCCGATCCGCTGGTGGGCGACGCGCAGATGCAGCCCGCAGCGCCGGAAGTACTCGTAGAGCCCGACGGTCGACAGATCGACCGACTCCAGGTCGAGGACGGCGCATGGGATCGTGTTGGACATCAAGGCGAGCGGTTGGCCGGCCACCGACCGCAGCCGCTCCAGCTGCCAGACCGGGGCGCCCGCCTCGAGCTGCAGCTCTGCGGCTGTGGCTGCGTCGGCGGCGGCCCGGTCGAGCCTGAGGACCACGGTGTGCGGCTCCTGACCGGCCCTGGTGAGGTCGTCGTTGAGACTTGTCAGCTCGACTGTCCGGCGGATCCGGGACTTCACGACCTGGGTGCCGACCCCTCGCTTGCGGACGAGCATGCCCTTGTCCACCAGGGTCTGGATGGCCTGTCGCACCGTCGGCCGCGACAACCCGAGCTCGTGGGCGAGCGCCACCTCGTTGGCGATCTTGTCGGCAGGGACCAGGACACCGGCTCGGATCGCGTGCTCGAGCTGCTCCGCCACCTGGAAGTAGAGCGGAACCGGGCTGGATCGGTCCACCCTCAGGGGCGGGTGCATGGCAATGGCGACCTCCGGAGGACGCAAAGGCCCGACAGGCACATCGAGCGAGTCATGGAGCAAGCAATGTAACGACGTCAATATGTCATTACAAAGCCTTGACAGCAAGGGTTCGTTTGAAGAAGACTGTCGCCCGGAAATCGCGTCCGAACCGCGCCAGCAGGGACGAAGGTGGAGGCACACATGCAGGACCAGCCCGGCGGCCACACCGGCTTCGGGTCCCGCATCGCCGGAGCACCGATCTCGTGGGGGGTGTGCGAGGTGCCGGGCTGGGGCCACCAGCTCGCACCCGACCGGGTGCTCACCGAGATGCGCTCACTCGGGCTCGGCGCGACAGAGTTCGGTCCTGACGGCTTCCTCGCCGACGACCCCGAGGCCAAGGCGCGACAGCTCGAGTCCTACGGGTTGACCGCCGTCGGCGGCTTCCTCCCCATCGTGCTGCACGATCCGTCCCACGACCCGCTGCCGGAGGCAGACCGGTTCATCGACTCCTGCCTCGCCGCCGGGGCACAGGTGATGGTGCTCGCCGCCTCGACCGGCATCGACGGGTATGACGACCGACCGGCTCTCGACGAGCTCGGCTGGAAGACCGTGGTGAACAGCCTCGACCGGATCGCCGACCACGCCCAGGAGTGCGGGGTCACGGCTGCTCTGCATCCGCACGTGGGAACGCTGATCGAGACCGGCGACGAGGTCGACAGGCTGATGCGGGAGTCGCGGGTCGGGCTCTGCCTCGACACCGGTCACCTCGCTGTCGGTGGTTCCGATCCGGTGGCGGTCAGTGCGACGTACGCCGATCGCGTCACCCACGTGCACCTCAAGGACGTGGACATGGCACTGGCAGGCCGCGTGATGTCAGGCGACCTCGCGTTCGGTGCCGCGGTCAAGGCGGGCATGTTCCGCCCGCTCGGGGTGGGCGACGTCGATGTCGCCGCGCTCGTCTCGACGCTCGACGCCGCCGGCTACTCCGGCTGGTACGTGCTGGAGCAGGACGTGATGCTCGACCTCGCCCCCGAGGGCGCCGGGCCCGTCGCGAACGTCCGCATCAGCCTCGACTACCTGTCGGGCGTGCTCGGATGAACGCCGTGGGGTCCTCGTCGCACACCCCCCATCTCGAGGTGCTGACGATGGGCCGCGTCGGCGTCGACATCTACCCGCAGCAGATCGGAGTCGGCCTCGAGGACGTCACGTCCTTCGCCAAGTACCTCGGCGGCAGCCCGACCAACGTCGCCGTCGCGGCCGCCAGGCACGGACGCCGGTCGGCGGTCATCACCCGGACGGGGGCAGACCCGTTCGGGCGCTACATCCACCAGGCGCTGCGAGGCTTCGGAGTCGATGACCTGTACGTCGACGACGTGCCCGGCCTGCCGACCCCCGTCACGTTCTGCGAGATCTTCCCACCCGACCACTTCCCGTTGTACTTCTACCGGTTCCCCAAGGCACCCGACCTGGAGATCCACGCCGACGAGCTCGACCTCGAGGCGATCGCGGCCGCGGACATCTTCTGGGCCACGGGCACCGGGTTGTGCGAGGAGCCGTCCCGCTCCGCCACCATGGCGGCTCTTGATGCCCGCGGCGCCCACGGCATCACGGTCCTCGACCTCGACTTCCGCCCGATGTTCTGGTCGTCGCGCGAGGAGGCGAGCCGGGCGATCGGCAGGGCCGTGCCTCTCGCCGACGTCGCCGTCGGCAACCTCGAGGAGTGTGAGGTGGCCGTCGGGGTCGGTGAGCCCCAGACAGCCGCCGACGCGTTGCTTGCCGCCGGAGTAAAGCTCGCCATCGTCAAGCAAGGGCCCGCGGGGGTGCTGGGTGCGCGCGCGGACGAGTCCGTCGTCGTACCCCCGATGGACGTCGACATCGTCAACGGGCTCGGCGCCGGCGACGCCTTCGGCGGCGCACTGTGCCACGGGTTGCTGGCTGGCTGGGACACCGAGCGGATGCTGCGTTTCGCCAATGCAGCAGGCGCTGTTGTGGCCGGCCGGCTCGCCTGCGCGGACGCGATGCCCACCACGGCCGAGCTCGACGCGTTGTTGGCCGGGACTGCACCGTGACCTGCGGGAAGGTGCATGGCGACACGCCGCACGAGGCATGCAGGTTCCCGCAATTCGCGGGAGGGGCCGCACCGTGAAGGCGGCTCGGCTGGCGGACCTGCTCGATGATCGCGTACGCCGGCCGGGGCGGATCGCCGAGCTGGCCGAGCAGCGCGAGCGACCCGCCTCCCTCGTCGGCCAGACCGGACGCCTCATGCTGGTGGCAGCCGACCACCCGGCCAGGGGAGCGCTGCGCGCCGGTGCCGAGGCGATGGCGATGGCCGACCGACCCGAGCTGTTGCGCCGTCTCGTGGTCGCCCTCGATCGGCCCGGCGTAGACGGCGTGCTCGGGACCGCCGATATCCTCGAGGACCTGTTGCTCCTCGGCGCACTGGAGGGCAAGGTCGTGATCGGCTCGATGAACCGGGGCGGCCTGGCCGGCACGAGTTTCGAGATCGACGACAGGTTCACGGCCTACCACGCGGGCGCGATCGAGCGCCGCGGCTTTCAGGGCGGCAAGATGCTGCTGCGCATCGACCCGCAGGATGCCGCCACCGCGCCGACCCTGGTCGCCTGCGCCGATGCGGTCAACGCGCTCGCCGACCGGTCGCTGATGGCGATGGTCGAGCCGTTCATCTCGCACCGTGTCGAGGGGCGGGTCCGCAACGACCTCACCGCCGAGGCCGTCATCCGGTCCGCGACAGTGGCGGCCGGGCTCGGATGGACGTCCGCCCACACCTGGCTCAAGCTGCCGGTCGTCGACTCGATGGACGAGGTGCTGGCCGCCACGACCCTGCCGGTGCTGCTCCTCGGCGGCGAGGTGGGGGCCGACCAGCAGGCCCAGTTCACCCAGTGGTCGAAGGCGCTGGACAGCCCCCAGGTCAAGGGTATGGTCGCCGGCCGCTCGATGCTCTACCCTCCTGGCGGCGACGTCGCCGCCGCTGTCGACGCCACAGTCGAGATGATGTGACATGACCGATCGGAGCCACCACCTGCCCGCGGGCCGGACGAGACAGCCGCCGTATGACGTCGTGGTGACACCGGAGTCGGCCGGCTGGGGCTACTGCGGTCTGTCTGTGCTGCACCTCGCGGCTGGAGAGACGTCCACCCTGTCGACAGGAGAGTCGGAGCTGCTCGTGCTGTCACTGCATGGCTCCTGCGACGTCACGTGTGGTGGCGAGACTCTCGAGGTTTCCGGCCGCCGGGATGTGTTCGCCGGTCCGAGCGACTTCGTCTATGTGCCGAGGGACGCATCGGTGGAGGTCTCGAGCCGCGAGGGTGGCAGGTTCGCGCTGCCGTCGGCGGTCTGCGATCGCCGGCTGGACTTCCGCCACGCCCCGGCGGAGGAGGTGCCCGTCGAGCTGCGCGGTGCCGGTCAGGCGAGCCGGCAGGTCAACAACTTCTGCACGCCCGACGCGTTCGAGGCCGACAAGCTCATCGCGTGCGAGGTGCTCACTCCCGGCGGCAACTGGTCGTCATACCCGCCGCACAAGCACGACGAGGAGCGCGAGGGCGAGAGTGTGCTGGAGGAGATCTACTACTACGAGGTCACACCCGGCCCTGGAGGGCCGGGGATCGCCTACCAGCGGGTCTACGGCCACGACAACGCCGACATCGACGTCCTCGCCGAGGTGCGGTCCGGCGACGTCGTGCTGATCCCGCACGGCTGGCACGGGCCGTCGATGGCCGTGCCCGGCTATGACCTCTACTACCTCAACGTGATGGCCGGTCCGGCGACGGAGCGGGCCTGGCTGATCTGCGACGACCCGGCTCACGGCTGGGTCCGCGACACCTGGGGTGACCAGGACGTCGACCCCCGGCTGCCGTTCGCGGCGACGGGAGGTGCCCGGTGACCGTCAGACTCACGGTCGCGCAGGCGGTCGTCAGGTTCCTGGAGCAGCAGTACGTCGAACGCGACGGCCGCCAGAACGCCTTCTTCGCAGGCTGTTGGGGCATCTTCGGCCACGGCAACGTGGCAGGCGTCGGGCAGGCGCTGCTCGAACGTGAGGTCGCCGAGCGTGAGCGCGCGGTGGCGACCGATAAGCCTGGCCTGCGCTACCACCAGGCCCGCAACGAGCAGGCAATGGTGCACGCCGCCGTGGGGTATGCCCGGATGCGCAACCGGATGGCTACCTTCGCCTGCTCCTCGTCGGTCGGGCCAGGCGCGACGAACATGGTCACCGGCGCCGCCCTCGCGACGGTCAACCGGCTGCCCGTGCTGCTGCTGCCCGGCGACGTGTTCGCGACCCGGGTCGCCAACCCGGTGCTGCAGGAGCTCGAGGACCCGACCAGCCTCGACGTCAGCGCCAACGACGTCTTCAAGCCGGTGTCGCGCTACTGGGACCGCATCAACCGCCCCGAGCAGCTCCCCGCCGCCCTGCTCGCCGCGATGCGGGTGCTCACCGACCCGGCTGAGACCGGCGCGGTGACGCTGGCCCTGCCGCAGGACGTGCAGGCCGAGGCGCACGACTGGCCCGACGACCTGTTCGCGAGGCGGGTCTGGCACGTTGCCCGTCAGCCCGCTGAGGAGGCCGCACTCGCCCGGGCGCTCGACGTGGTGCGCGCGTCCCGGCGACCGCTCATCGTCGCCGGCGGCGGGGTCGTCTACGCCGAGGCCACCGATGCCCTGCTCGGATTCGTCGAGCAGACCGGCATACCGGTTGCTGAAACCCAAGCAGGCAAGGGCTCACTGGTCTATGACCATCCGCAGTCGGTCGGCGCGATCGGGTCGACAGGGACCAGCGCGGCCAACCGGCTCGCCGCCGAGGCCGACGTGGTCATCGGGATCGGCACCCGCTACAGCGACTTCACGACCGCCTCACGGACCGTCTTCGCCAATCCCGGCGTGCGGTTCGTCAACCTCAACGTCGCGTCGTTCGACGCGCACAAGCTGTCCGCGACGGCGCTCGTCGCGGACGCGCGCGCCGGCATCGAGCAGCTCGCGGCCGGGCTCGACGGCTGGTCGGTCGACCCGTCGTACGCCGAGCAGGCGTCCACGCTGGCCCAGCAGTGGGACGAGACGGTGCAGCAGGCGTACGGCGCCGGGCACCGGCCCCTGCCGTCGCAGTCGGAGGTCATCGGCGTCGTCAACCGGCTGTCGCGGCCACGCGACGTTGTCGTGTGCGCCGCCGGGTCGATGCCCGGCGACCTGCACAAGCTGTGGCGCACCCGCGACCCGAAGGGCTACCACGTCGAGTACGGCTTCTCGTGCATGGGCTATGAGATCGCCGGCGGGCTCGGCGTCAAGATGGCGGTCGAGCAGACCGGCGACGACCGGGACGTCTTCGTCCTCGTCGGCGACGGCTCCTATCTGATGATGGCCCAGGAGCTCGTGACCGCCGTGGCCGAAGGCATCAAGCTCATCGTCGTCCTGGTCCAGAACCACGGTTTCGCGTCCATCGGTGCGTTGTCGGAGTCGCTGGGGTCGCAGCGCTTCGGAACCGCCTACCGGTACCGGACCGCCTCCGGCCTTGACGGCGACGTGCTGCCGGTCGATCTCGCGGCCAACGCGGCAAGCCTCGGCGCCGAGGTGATCCGTGCCGACGACCTCGCGGGCTTCGAGAAGGCGGTCGTCGCGGCACAGGAGTCGGTTACGACGACGGTGATCCAGGTCGAGACAGACCCGCTGGTGCCGGCACCGGACAGCCCGGCCTGGTGGGACGTTCCCGTCGCGGAGGTGTCGACCCTGCAGAGCACGCAGACAGCTCGGACGGCATACCTTGCCGCCAAGGAAACGCAACGCCCGCACCTCAAGCCGCCTCCCGACGGAGAGGCACTGCGGCATACTCACTCCGAGCCGGAGGAGGAAGGGCCATGAGGACGATCGAGCACTGGATCGGCGGCAAGCACGTGGCCGGCGGTGACGGACGGCTCGGTGACGTCTACGACCCGGCGGTCGGGAAGCCGCAGGCCCAGGTGCACCTCGCCTCACCGGTGGAGGTCGACCTGGCGGTCCGGGCGGCCAAGGATGCCTCCGAGGCATGGGGGCAGAGCTCGGTGACAGCACGCACCCGCGTCATGTTCGCGTTCCGCGAGCTGCTGGCGCGCCACGAGCTCGACCTGGCGAAGATCATCACGGCCGAGCACGGCAAGACGGTCGACGACGCCCGCGGCGAGGTGATCCGTGGCCGGGAGGTCGTGGAGTTCGCGACGGGCATCGGCTCGCTGCTCAAGGGTGCGTACTCCGACCAGGTGTCCGCAGGAGTCGACTCCTTCTCATTCCGCCAGCCCCTCGGGGTCGTCGCCGGCATCACGCCCTTCAACTTCCCGATCATGGTGCCGCTGTGGATGCACCCGGTGGCGATCGCCTGCGGCAACACGTTCGTCCTCAAGCCCAGCGAGCGCGACCCAGGGGTCTCCGACCTGGTGGCGCAGCTGTATGCCGAGGCAGGCCTGCCGGACGGTGTCTTCAACGTCGTCCACGGTGACAAGGTGGCGGTCGACGCGATCCTCGACCACCCCGACATCGCCGCGGTCTCGTTCGTCGGGTCGACTCCGATCGCGAGGTATGTGCACGACCGCGGCTCGAAGTCAGCCAAGCGCGTGCAGGCCCTCGGCGGAGCGAAGAACCACGCCGTGGTCATGCCCGACGCCGACCTGGACTTCGCAGCGGACCATCTCGTCGCCGCCGGCTACGGCTCGGCCGGCCAACGCTGCATGGCCATCTCGGCGGTCGTGGCGGTCGGCGCCGCCGGTGACACGCTCGTCGACAAGGTCCGTGAGAGGACCGAGGCTGTCAAGGTCGGCCCAGGCTCCGAGCAGGGGTCGGAGATGGGACCCGTCGTCACCGCCGCTGCGCAGGAGCGGGTGCTCGGCTACATCGACGCGGGCGAGGCTGCCGGTGCCGCGGTCGTCGTCGACGGCCGCGGTCTCACCGTCGACGACCATGACGGCGGCTTCTTCGTCGGTCCGACGCTGCTCGACCAGGTGACGCCCGACATGACCGTCTACACCGACGAGATCTTCGGACCTGTGCTGATGGTGCTGCGCGTCCCGACGCTCGACGCCGCGATCGAGCTCGTCAACGCCAACCCGTTCGGCAACGGGACGGCTGTCTTCACGTCGTCAGGCGAGGTCGCGCGGACGTTCCAGCGGCGGGTCACGGTCGGCATGATCGGTGTCAATGTCCCCGTGCCGGTGCCGATGGCGTTCCACTCGTTCGGTGGGTGGAAGGACTCGATCTTCGGCGACCACCACATCCATGGCCCTGAAGGCGTGCGCTTCTACACCCAGGCCAAGGTCGTGACCAGCCGATGGCCCCACGTCAGCGAGGAGTCCCTCGCACAGCTCAACTTCCCGACGGCCCAGTGAATGGCACAGGTGACCGATGGGACAGCATCCGCTGAGAAGCGGTCGACAAGGAGGAAACGCATGACATCACGACGAACACTGATGGCGGGCCTCGCCGCGGGTGCACTGCTGCTCTCAGCGTGCAGCGGCACGGGACAGAGCGAGCCGGCGGACTCCGGCTCACTGGACCTGACGATCGCCGTCGTCACCCACGGGGACCCAGCAGACGCGTTCTGGAGCGTCGTCAAAGCCGGTGCCGAACGTGCCGGTGAGGACCTCGGGGTCAGCGTCGAGTACAACTCCGACCCCGACGTGACGAAACAGTCCGAGCTCATCGACACCGCCGTGAGCAAGGATGTCGACGGCATCGTCGTGTCGATGGCCGAGCCCGACGGTCTCGAGGACAGCATCAAGGCTGCGGTTGAGGCCGGGATTCCCGTGATCACGATCAACTCCGGCATCGACGACTGGGAGGACTTCGGCGCCATCACCCACGTCGGTCAGAGCGAGACGATCGCAGGACAGGCAGCCGGCGACGAGTTCAACGAGCTCGGCGCCAAGAACATCCTGTGTGTCATCCATGAGGCGGGGAACGTCGGCCTCGAGCAGCGCTGCGACGGCGCGAAGAAGAACTTCGAGGGAACGGTCGAGAACCTCCAGGTCGACGGCACCGACACGGCGAAGGCGTCGGAGAAGATCACGTCGGCGCTTCAGGCTGACGACTCGATTGACGGAGTGCTCACCCTCAGCGGTCAGGTTGCTCTCGGCGCGGCACAGGCCGTCGAGGATGCGGGCTCGGAGGTGCAGGTCGCCACGTTCGACCTCTCGACCGACGTGATCACCGACATCCAAGACGGGTCGATCAGCTTCGCGGTGGACCAGCAGCCGTACGTCCAGGGCTACCTCGGCGTTCAGCTCCTCTACCTGAAGGCGCTGAACGGCAACGAGGTCGGCGGCGGTCAGCCGGTGTACTCGGGCCCGACCCTCGTCACCAAGGACAACGCCGCTGAGGTGGAGGAGTTCGCAAAGCAAGGAACCCGTTGAGATGGGGGGTGGCCTCGGCATCGCGATGCCACCCCGCCATACCGGAAGGATCAGGCTATGAGCACCGCAACCGCAACCGCAGACGAGGTCGACGAGCGGCTGGCTCCCACGAGTCGCGTCACCAAGGTGCTGCGCCGACCCGAGGTCGGCTCGGCGATCGCGGCACTCCTCGTCTTCATGTTCTTCACCCTCTACACCGAGCAGTTCCTCAGCCAGTCGGGTGTCGGCACCTGGCTCAACTCGTCGTCACGGATAGGGATCGTCGCGGTCGCCGTGGCGCTGCTGATGATCGGAGGCGAGTTCGACCTCTCGACCGGCACCATGGTCGGCACGTCCGGCCTCCTGGTCGGAGTCATGACGACGCACTTCGGGCTGAACATCTTCGTCGCGGTCGTGTTGGCGCTCGTCGCCGCGCTCACGATCGGCGCGCTCAACGGCGTTATCGTGATGAAGACGGGGTTGCCGAGCTTCATCGTCACGCTGGGCACGTTCTTCGTGCTCCAGGGAGTCAACGTCGCCCTGACGAAGGCGATCATCGGTCAGGTAGCCATCCAGGGCATGAACCTGGTGCCGTCGTTCGACGTGATCCAGCCCGTCTTCGGTGGCTCCTTCTCCTTGTTCGGGACGACCATGGACCTGTCTGTGCTCTGGTTCCTCGCCATCACGGCGACCGCGACCTGGGTCTTGCTGCGCACCAGACCCGGCAACTGGATCTTCGCGGTCGGTGGCGCCCAGCAGAGCTCGCGACAGGTCGGGGTGCCCCTGCTGGCGACCAAGGTCGGGCTCTTCATGACGACGGCGGGAGCCGGCTGGCTCGTCGGGATGATCACGCTCTTCAAGTCGTCCACGGTCAACGGTGCGACGGGGGTGGGAGACGAGTTCATCTTCATCATCTGCGCGGTCGTCGGCGGCTGCCTGTTGACAGGCGGGTTCGGCTCCGCGATCGGGGCAGCGCTGGGGGCGTTGATCTACGGCATGACCCAGCAGGGCATCGTCTACGCCACGTGGGACAGCGACTGGCTGAAGGCCTTCCTCGGCGTCATGCTGCTGGGGGCCGTGCTCGTCAACAACTGGGTGCGCAAACGGGCGGAGGCGGCGCGATGAGCACGGACAAGGCAGGGACGAGTCAGCCAGACATGGACCGAGACGGCGCGAGCGCGGAGGATGCGGGCCACGAAGGCACGGGCCGGGCCGCGGGGGGCGAGACACCGAGCCTGCCCCCTCCCGGGACGGCGATCATCGAGGTCACCGACATCGGCAAGAGCTACGGTCAGGTCATCGCGCTGAGCGATGTCACGACGACGGTGCGGACCGGCGAGGTGACCTGTGTGCTCGGCGACAACGGCGCCGGGAAGTCGACGTTCATCAAGATCTTGTCGGGCGCGCACGAGCACAGTCAGGGCACGTTCGTGGTCGACGGCGTCAGCCGGCACATGAGCAGCCCTCGGGCCGCACTGGCGCTCGGTATCGCCACCGTCTACCAGGATCTCGCGGTCGTGCCGTTGATGCCGGTCTGGAGGAACTTCTTCCTCGGCTCGGAGACCACCAAGGGGTTCGGGCCGCTGAAGCGTCTCGACGTGGACTTCATGCGACGTACGGCGAAGAGCGCACTCGCCGACATGGGGATCGACCTGCGTGACGTGGACCAGCCGATCGGGACCCTGTCCGGTGGTGAGCGTCAGTGCGTCGCGATCGCGCGGGCCGTCTACTTCGGCGCGCGGGTGCTGATCCTCGACGAGCCGACAGCAGCGCTCGGCGTGCGCCAGTCCGGGGTCGTCCTGAAGTACATCGCCAGGGCCCGCGACCGTGGGCTGGGCGTCGTGTTCATCACGCACAACCCCCATCACGCCTACCCCGTGGCTGACAGGTTCATGCTGCTGCGCCGTGGCCGCAGCATGGGCGACTTCCCCAAGGCCGAGATGCCGCTCGACGAGCTGGTCAAGATGATGGCCGGCGGTGCCGAGCTCGACGCCCTGACCGACGAGCTCGATCGTTCCCTGCCTGATTCCGAGGCCGACAACGACAAGGAGACGCCGGCAGAGGTGCAGGAGCGGTGACCGAGTACGAGCGCAGCGCTGGCGACAGGGACGTGCTGGGGGTGGGCGTGGTCGGGTTCGGCTGGATGGGCCAGACGCACAGCCGCGCCTATGCGCGCCTCCTGCAGCACTACCCACGGGCCCGGCTCCGCCCGCGACTGGTGGCGGTCGCCGACACCGACGCGGGACGGCGTGACATGGCTCGGACGGCATACGGGTTCGAGACCGCGGTGCACGGCTGGGAGCAGCTCATCGTTCGCGAGGACGTCGACGTGGTGAGCGTCTGCGGACCCAACTACGTCCACCGCGAGATCGCTGTCGCCGCGGCGCGGGCGGGCAAGCACCTGTGGGTCGAGAAACCCGCCGGTCGCAACCTCGCAGACACGCTGGAGATCGCCGAGGCGGTGCGGCTGGCGGGGGTGCGGTCGGCGGTCGGCTTCAACTACCGCAACGCGCCTGCCGTCGAGCTGGCCCGCGAGATCGTCGCGTCGGAGGAGCTCGGGACCATCGAGACAGTCAGCGTCAGCCTGCTGAGCGACTACGCCGCCAACCCGGACGGCGTGCTGTCGTGGCGGTTCGACCCCGTGCTCGCCGGCACCGGAGTGCTGGGCGACCTGGCCTCGCACGGCCTCGACCTGGCCCGCCACGTCGCCGGCGCGGACACGGGTGAGGTCGTCGAGCTGGTGGCCGACCAGGCGACGTTCATCGCCCAGCGACCGGCGGCGAGCGGTGTCGTGTCGCACTTCGCCACCGCGGCAGGCGGGAAGCTCGGTCCGGTCGGCAACGAGGACCATGCGTCGGCCCTGCTGCGTTACGAGTCCGGGGCCCGAGGTCTCATCTCGACGTCGAGGGTCGCGGTGGGGGAGCAGTGCTCTTACGGCTTCGAGGTCCGGGGTGACCGCGGCGCCGTCGCCTGGGACTTCCGACGGATGGGTGAGCTGCGGGTGTGCTCCGGTCAGGGCTACCAGGACGCGGCGTGGCAGGTGCGCTTCGTTGGCCCGCAGCACGGCGAGTACTCGGTGTTCCAGCCGGGTGCCGGGGTGGCGATGGGCTACGACGACCTGAAGGTGGTCGAGGCCGAGCGGCTGGTGCGCTCCATCGCAGAGAAGCGGGCATTCGGGGCCACGATCGGCGACGCCGTGGTGACGGCCCGCCTGGTCCACGCGATAGCCGAGTCGTTCGCGGAGCGCCGGTGGGTGTCGCTGTGAGCGGCCGTGCCGACGGGATCAGGGTCGGAGTCATCGGTGCCGGTGCGATGGGTGCCGCGCACATCAGGACGCTGGCGCGTTGGGTTCCGTCGGCGACCGTGGTCGCGGCGTACGACGCGGACGTGTCGCGTGCGACCGCGATCTGCGCAGAGGTGGGCGCTCGGGTCGCGGACGGGTCGGGCGAGCTCATCACCGCCGACGACGTGGACGCAGTCCTGATCGCTGCTCCCGACCCGTTGCACGAGGAGCTCGTGCTCTCCTGCCTCGCGGCCGAGAAGCCCACCCTGTGCGAGAAGCCGCTCGCGACGAGCGCCGAGTCTTCGCGGCGTGTCGTCGACGCCGAGGTGGCGGCGGGTCGCCGGCTGGTGCAGGTGGGCTTCATGCGCCGCCACGACCAGGCGTACGAGCAGCTGCGACAAATGATCTCGACCGGCGGTGTCGGCGACGTGCGGGTCGTGCACTGCGTCCACCGCAATCCCCGTGCGCACCCCACCGCGACGTCCGAGGGGATCATCACCAACTCGATGATCCACGAGCTCGACATCGTGCCGTGGCTGCTCGACGACGCGTGGTCAGCGGTGACGATGACCGTGCCACGACTGGACGACGGTCAGCTGCTCGATCCCCAGGTCGGTGTGCTCGAGACCCGGTCCGGCGTCGTCGTGACCTCGGAGGTGTTCGTCAACGCCCGCTATGGGTATGACGTCCGCTGCGAGGTGGTGGGAGCTGCCGGGACGGCGCGCCTGTCTGCGCCGTACGGGCTCGGCCTCAGGCGGGACGGCGTCGACGGCATGGTGGTCGCGCCTGATTTCGTCGAGCGGTTCGCCGACGCCTACCGGGTGGAGCTGGAGGAGTGGGTCACCGCTGCAGCCGGTGGAGCCAGTGG
>JACDHG010000199.1:340-5178 GCA_013821195.1 Propionibacteriales bacterium | reverse complement strand
GCCAATCATGCAGGCTCTTCACGTTCCGAGGGTCGTGATGCGGCCCGCGGGAACCGTTGGAAGGCTTCGACGGCGTCGCGGTCGGCTGACTGACAATCGCCCGAAACTCGACCGCATACACCGGCAACATCCACTTGACACGTTCCGGTGCGTCAGCCTGACGTTGAGAGGGAGAGGATATTTCCCTCACTGTCCTTGAACCACGCTGACTTGTCCTTGCCATCGGGCGAGGCGATCACACCGTCCACCGTGGCACCGAACTCACCGAAATCGACATTCTCGAACACAACGCCCTTGGAGCGCAGCGCCGCTACCGCCCCATCAAAGTCCGCAAGTCGGAACCCAGCCGCAGTTGCCTTGTTGAGACCAGCGAGCTCAGATTGATAAACGAGGAACTCGCAGCCTCCTGTTCGGAATGTCAGGTCGCCGTAGTCGTTCACTTCAACCGGTTCAAGTCCTAGTTTCTCCGAGTACCACGCTTTCGCTCGCTCCAGATCAGAAGCTGGCAGAACGGGGTGAAGCGCTACGTTTCCGAACATGGGGAGCTCCTGCTGATAACCGGGTGGACTTCTCCCAACCATATCCCTCGAAGAGCCGAGCTTGCACGCAGGACTATCCGCCCATAACGGGCTCTTGGTACCTGCGGTGGGGTGAGGGACGATCTGGCAACCGACCCGTGCTGAGCGCCGCGAGAGTCGGGCGTCGACTGCCGTGGAAGGCTTGTACGGCGTGGACGTCATGGACGCGCGCGGGGGGGGGTGAACCGTGGACCCGGCGCCACCTCGTGTGGGCACGTACGCCTGACGAGGCGAAGGAACGCAGGGGAGCCGGGGGCTTCGCTTCCACAGCAAGCAGATCAAGGAGTAGTGGACGCCCAGCAAGCCGCCGCCTGTGCGTCAGGTCCTCGCGTCGCATCGGCTCGTCCACGCGCCAAGGGCAAGGGCCGTTAGCTACCGTCCATAAGCGCCGCTCCGGCTGGCGCGCCACCGCCGTCGCGACGACTGCGCGGATCGCGGCATGAGCGTTCACGTCCTAACGCGTGACCGGGTAGTCGCCGAGAATCTCGGTGCCGTACTGGGCCGCGAGCGCAGCCAGTCGCTCCGGATCGGCGAGCAACTCATCCTCGCCGATCGTGGCCACTGCTTGAAAGATTCGTTCGAACCCGGGTGGAGACACGATGGTCAGCATCCGCACAGGCTCGGCAGACAAGCGGCGCAGCGCATGCGGGACCCCCCTGGGCACCGAGATGAACGCGCCGCTGGCTGCCCGCACTGTGTCCCCGTTCGCCCACAGCTCGATCCGGCCCTCGAGCACGTAGAAGGTCTCCTCGGCACCCGGGTGTGCGTGCAGGGGTGTGGTCTCGCCCCAGAACTCCTCCTCCATCAAGGAGTAGGCATTCGAAACATGATCACCGTCAGTCTTGACGTGATAGGTGGAGCCCAAGGCGCTCACCACGTCGCCGCCGCCCCTGGCCAGCAAAAACACCGAAGACACGCCAACGACCCCCTGAGAATTGACGGCCGAGCCCGACCGCCCAGACCCCTGTCTTCTCAGCATGCCGAACACGGGCGGTCAATGTCATCGGCATGTCGGTCGTCGATCCGCTCATCGGCATGTCCGGTAAGCGCCTGGCGCACTCGACGTCGATCACAGCCCTCTGCTGTGTCAAGGGACAGCCGGGTCCGACGTTGCTACTACGGAGGAGCAGCGATCGCCTGGGGGTGGTCGAGGGCTGCATGCTCAGGGTGGCTGGCGGGCACCCGCCACAGAGCCCGCCTGACTGCCTCCGCCGGAGATTCATCATCGACCGTGGACCGTCCACAGTGGACGTTGCTGTCCGCAGCCAGTCCGCAAGAAGTTCGCACGAGGCCAATCACGCCCAACTACAGCAAACTGCATTTCCGCAGGTCAGAGCCTTGTTTCAACATTCTCCAACGACTGTCAATCACGCTTGACCTGTTCCCGGCGTACAGGCCGACTCGTCCGCCGACATCGGCGAAATAGGGCCTGTGAGCTGCCGAGTGGTGTATCACCGCATCATAGCGTGCTACACTTCTTCCGTGCCGACCACCCGTCCTCGTCACTTCGTGACCGAGACCGACGACCTCTCCGTCGCACTGGATGCGGCAGCCAGACGGTGGCCGGAGTTAAGTCGGCCGCAGCTGCTCGTGCGCTTGGCTCTCGAAGGCGACCAGGCTGCGCAGCTAACGCATGAGGAACGACGCCAGCGAAGGCTCGGCGCTATCCGGAAACATAGCGGGATGCTCACCGGCAGCTACGGGCCGGACTACCTGCACAAGCTGCGTGAGGATTGGCCGGCATGATAGTTCTCGACGCCAGCGTCCTCATTGCCTATCTGGACGGTGACGACAGCCATCACTTGGCCGCACAGAGTCTGCTGGCGGAAGCGGTCGACCATGACCTTGGGGTCAACCCGCTGACGCTGGCTGAGGTACTGGTCGTTCCCGCTCGAGACGGTCGCCTGGAGCCGACGCAAGCGGCTCTGCGTGATCTCGAAGTGGACGAGTTGCCGTTTCCTTCCGATACCGCTGCTCGCTTGGCGCGGTTGCGTGCAACTACGGGGCTGAAGATGCCGGACTGTTGTGTGTTGCTTGCCGCCGAAGACGCCGCCGCCTCCCTCGCAACCTTCGACAATCGGCTTGTCCAGACAGCCGCTGCCCGCAACCTGCCGATTTTCGGGCATTGAACTTTCCACTCTCGTGGGAGGGCGTCGAAGCTCAGGAAAAGTCACCGCGTGGTCCTCGTGATCCGAAAGGCCCGCGGCAGCCCAAGCGAAATGAACAATCCGGCGACCAGCTCGTGCAATTCTCGCCGGCCCGGTAGAAGATGCGGTCGCTTTCCAGAAGCCTCATCGATTCAGGGGACGTCCGACTGAATGTCGACATCGATGAGATCGCCGACGTCGGGTGAGCATGTCCTCCGCCGAGTCCTACTACCTCTGGCTCACCAACGCGGCTGGTCACCAGAGGTTCCAGCGGTGGCTTGCCGACACATGGTGCCGCCACTTTCTCGCCGAGCGCCGCTGACCAACAGACTCTGTACCAGTCGGCGGTGAGCACCCGGGCCCGAGGCTGCGCGCACGGACATTCATCCGGTACCCCTCGGTCCTTTCGTCGGTCGCCACGAGAGGAAACCTATTGCAGTGCAATAGGAAAGGCTAGGACCGTTAGTCTGACGACGACCCGGCCCGGAACAGCAGAGACAACGCAACGATCCCGTGGTCGGCGTGGAGTGTTGACGCAGACCCGTTCGCACTCAACAGTGATCGCAACATTCGTTTGTCTAGGAGGACCCATGGCCGCGAAGGCTTCTGCACGTAAGGCCACCGCCACAATGGCGTCGGCCACAAAGAGCACAGCGAAGAAGACCGGGGCCAAGGGAGGCACTCCCAAGGCCGCTGCTGCTCGTCCGACGGCCCGCAGCAAGACCACGCTGTCCAAAGTGGGGGCGAAGTCGGCAGCCAAGAAGACGACAACCAAGAAGACGACCGCTAAGAAGGCACCGGCCAAGAGGGCTACAACCGCGAAGACGGCGGCCAAGAAGGCCACAACCGCCAAGACGGCTGTCAAGCGGGCCGCGAAGAAGGTGGCCGCCAAGGCGACTACCAAGAAGACGACTGCCAAGAAGACGACCGCGACGAAGGCGCCGGCGAAGAAGACCACTGCGAAGGCGTCTGCCAGCACTGGGGGCGGGACAAAGACGACACTCAAGAAGGTCGGGGCCAAGAAGACGACTGCGAAGAAGGCGCCCGCCAAGAAGGCCGCTGCCCGCCGCTAGGGGGATTGGACCTGAGCACAGCACGAGGCCGCCGTCGGCTGCGTACAGCGGCCCTGTCCTTCGACGCAATCCGTGCCGAACTCGGAGTTCGGCAAGGGTTTCCTACCGCTGTGCTGGCTGACGCGCAGGACAGCGTCGACCGAGGTCCGCAGGGTGCGCGGACGCGTCTCGATCTGCCATTCGTCACCATCGATCCGCCAGAGAGCCTTGACCTCGACCAGGCTCTGCACATCGAGCGCTCAGCCGATGGGTATCTGGTTCACTACGCCATCGCCGATGTTGCTGCCTTCGTGCGCCCCGGTGGCCCGATGGACAACGAGTCGTGGCGGCGCGGGGTCACCCTGTACAGCCCCGACACACGGACGCCGCTCTACCCGCAACAACTCAGCGAAGAAGGAGCAAGTCTGCTGCCGGACAAGGACCGCCCGGCGTTGGTCTGGGCACTCACCCTCGACGCTGCCGGAAACCTGACCGGCGTCGAGTTGGCCCCGAAGATGGTGCGCAGCATCGCCAAACTGAACTACGCACAAGTGCAGGCCGATATGGACAATGCTGCCGCGCATGCGAGCATCGCCGCGCTGGCCGAACTCGGACCGATCCTGACCGACCAGGCACGTGGGCGAGGAGCCATCGAACTCCCCATGCCCGATCAGGAGGTGGTCCAGGCAGCCGACGGCTCGTGGCAGCTGTCCTTCCGGGCCCAGCTGCCGGTAGAGCGGTGGAACGCCCAGATCTCACTGCTGACCGGACGGGCGGCCGCGCAGATGATGCTGGATGCCGGCGTCGGACTTCTGCGCACTCTCCCGGCAGCCGATCAGCAGGCGGTTGAACAGCTTCGCCGAGTTGCGGCCTCGCTCACGATCAACTGGCCACCTGACGCATCCCCAGGAGAAGTACTGTCCACTTTGGACGGAAGCAGGCCGCAGGAAGCTGCCTTCGTCGACGAGGCGGCGGGACTGCTGCGCGGCTCGGGTTACACCGCCTTCGACGGGTCACCGCCCGAACATGCCGAACACGCCGGCGTGGGCGTCGCGTACGCA
>JACDHG010000199.1:0-330 GCA_013821195.1 Propionibacteriales bacterium | reverse complement strand
GCCGACCGGTACGCCAACGAGGTGTGTCTGGCGATCCAGGAGAGCCGCGATGTCCAGGCCTGGGCACGAGATCGGCTCCCGGAACTTCCGGCCGCGATGACTGCCGGGGACCGCCGCGACAGCGAGCTCGAACGCGCTTGCCTCGACTCGACCGAGGCAGCAATCCTCGCCGATCGCCGCGGTGAGATCTTCGACGGCGTTGTCGTCGAAGTCGATGACCGAGGCAACCGGGACGCGACGGTCGTACTCACTGACCTGGCTGTGCGGGCGCGATGCGTTGGACCCGGCCTTGTCCTGGGTACGACGGTGCGGGTCAGGGTCACCGAAGCC
>JACDHG010000198.1 GCA_013821195.1 Propionibacteriales bacterium | reverse complement strand
TGGCCAGGCTGCGCGAGGCAGGTGTCGTGCTGATCGGCAAGACGACCACGCCGGAGTTCGCGTGGAAGGGGGTCACCGACTCAATGCGGCACGGCGCCACCGGCAACCCGTGGGGTGCCCGTCTGACGTCGGGCGGCTCCAGCGGCGGCTCCGCCACCGCGGTCGGGCTCGGGATGGGCGCGTGGTCGGTCGGCACCGACGGTGGCGGGTCGGTCCGGATCCCCGCGGCGTTCACGGGGACCGTGGCGCTCAAACCGACGTACGGGCTGCTCCCGATGTATCCACCGAGCCCGTTCGGGACTCTGTCGCACGGCGGTCCGATGACGCGCACCGTCACCGACGCCGCCGCGATGCTCGACCTGCTCACCGGGTTCGACCCGCGTGACTGGTCGGCGATGCCAACGCCGAAGACGTCCTTCCTGGTCGGACTCGACGACGGGGTCGAGGGGCTCCGCGTTGCCTTCTCCGCGACGCTCGGGTACGTCGACAACGACGAGGACGTCGAGTCGGCCGTGCGGAAGGCGGTCGAGGTGCTTGCGGCGGCCGGTGCCAGGGTCGACGAGCTCGACCCCGGCTTCGGCGACCCGGTCGAGGCGTTCGAGGTCCTGTGGTTCACCGGTGCGGCCAAGGTGATCGCGGCGTTCGGTGCCGGTGCCATCGAGCGGGTCGACCCGGCATTACGGGCGGGGATCGAGGGGCATGCAGGCGCGACAGCCTCGGACTTCCTTGACGCGACGAGCGTCCGGGCGAACCTCGGCATCCGAATGGGCCGGCTGCACGAGACGTATGACCTGCTGCTCACCCCGACGATGCCGATCCCGGCGTTCGCGGTCGGGCAGGACGCCCCCGACGGCTGGCCGTCCCAGCACTGGACCAGCTGGACCCCGTACACATACCCGTTCAACATGACCCAGCAGCCGGCGCTCAGTGTGCCCTGCGGCTTCACCTCGGCCGGTCTGCCGGTGGGCCTGCAGGTCGTCGGTCGGCGCCACGACGACGCCTTGGTGCTGCGGGCGGGGCGGGCCTACGAAGCACGTACGACGTGGGGCGAGTCCGTCCCGCGCCTGATCGCCAAGCCTCGACCGATGCCTGACCAACCCAAGGAGCCCAGCGCATGGCCCGTTACATCAGCGTGAGCCTCGAGTCGCGCAACGTCCGCTGCCTCGCTCGGCTGCTCGACGACGAGGCTCCCCGCACAACGACGGCGGTCTGGGACGCGCTGCCGCAGTCGGGTCAGGTGTTCCACGGGAAGTACGCGCGCAACGAGATTTACCACCTCGTGCCGGCCTTCGCCGATGTCGAGCCCGGCAAGGAGAACATCACCGTGACGCCGATCCCGGGCGACCTGTGCTACTTCTCGTTCGACGCCGACGACCTGGGCAACCCGTCGTACGGCTATGAGACGGAGCAGGGGCAGACCCGGCTGCAACGGGTGGTCGACCTTGCCCTGTTCTACGGTCGCAACAACCTACTCATCAACGGTGACCAGGGCTGGGTGCCGGGCAACGTGTTCGGGACGGTGGTCGAGGGCCTCGAGGAGATGGCTGCGGCCTGTCAGGACATCTGGATGGGCGGTGCGAGGGGCGAGAAGCTGACGTTCGACCGGGCGGAGCCGCCAGGGCGCGGGTGAGCGTGCGCCGTGCGGGGGATGAGAGCGCACGGCACGATTTCTCAATTCGCTGCTCTTGCACGTAAACTGGCGCGTCGGCCCAGTTGTGGGCCCGTTTCGCGATGCCCTGCGGCGGCTACCCCTCCTGGGGAAGGGTATGCGAGCGGTCTCGGGCCTCGCTCCACCTGGAGCGCTCTGTCACCCAAACGAACTGCTACAGATTGCGGAGGACATGCCGAAGAAGGAAGGGGTCATCGAGATTGAGGGCACCGTCGTCGAAGCTCTGCCGAACGCCATGTTCAGGGTCGAGCTCAACAACGGACACAAGGTTCTCGCTCACATCAGCGGCAAGATGCGCCAGCACTACATCCGGATCCTCCCCGAGGACCGAGTCGTCGTGGAGCTGTCGCCGTACGACCTCACCCGCGGACGCATCGTCTACCGGTACAAGTGACACGCATAGTAGTCCTGGCCAGCCGTCAACCCTCATGCCGCACCGTTCAGGCGGTGGGCGTGGACCACATGGAGAGCTCGATGAAGGTCAACCCGAGCGTCAAGAAGATCTGCGACAAGTGCAAGGTGATCCGTCGGAACCGTCGGGTCATGGTGATCTGCGAGAACCCGCGCCACAAGCAACGCCAGGGCTGACGCAGCCACCGGAGGCTGCGCCCATGGGCGTGCGCCTCGACAGCGAAACACCAGTGTGACCGCTCGTCGTCACCGCCTCGCAGAGGTATGACGATGTCGCCCCCGGACCGAGGGCCGGGGCCCTGCCGAATCGAGGGAGCAATCCTCCGAGAGGCCGACAGGGACGCGGCACGCCTGACACCTTCGACTACGGAAAGGTACACCCCAGATGGCACGCCTCGTCGGTGTAGACCTGCCGCGTGACAAACGCGTCGAGGTCGCACTCACCTACATATTCGGAATCGGCAAGACCCATGCTCACGAGCTGCTCGACGCGACCGGGGTCAGCCCGGACGCTCGCGTCCATGAGCTCGGGGACGAGGAGCTGGTCAAGCTCCGTGACTACATCGAAGCCAACTTCCAGGTCGAAGGAGACCTGCGGCGGGAGGTGACGGCGAACATCCGTCGCAAGGTGGAGATCGGTAGCTATCAAGGTCGCCGTCACCGCCAAGGACTTCCGGTCCGCGGTCAGCGAACCAAGACGAACGCCCGCACCCGCAAGGGTCCGAAACGCACCGTCGCCGGCAGGAAGAAGGCAACCAAGTGACGCTCGACTCGGCTGAGCCCACCACCGTGCTGCGTCCGGACCTACTCACCAGTCACCTCGTCTCCAGGAGTTTGTGAAGATGCCCCCCAAGGCCCGTCAGGCCGGCGCCAAGAAGGTGCGCCGCAAAGAGAAGAAGAACATCGCACTGGGCCAAGCCCACATCAAGAGCACGTTCAACAACACGATCATCACGATCACCGACCCCTCCGGTGCGGTGATCGCGTGGGCCAGTGCCGGCACGGTCGGCTTCAAGGGCTCCCGCAAGTCCACGCCGTTCGCGGCGCAGATGGCCGCCGAGGCTGCTGGGCGTCGCGCGATGGAGCACGGCATGAAGAAGATCGACGTCTTCGTCAAGGGTCCGGGGTCGGGACGCGAGACCGCGATCCGGTCCTTGGGTGCGGTCGGCCTCGAGGTCGGCACGATCCAGGACGTCACACCCAGCCCTCACAACGGTTGCCGCCCTCCCAAGCGGCCCCGCGTCTGACCCCCCGACCACGTTAGGAGACTGATTTACCATGGCCCGCTACACCGGACCCATGACGAAGAAGTCGCGCCGCCTTGGGGTCGACCTCATTGGTGGAGATGCGGCTTATGAACGCCGTCCGTACCCGCCCGGCCAGCACGGACGCGGCCGCATCCGCGAGTCGGAGTATCGCAACCAGCTGATGGAGAAGCAGAAGGCCCGCTACACCTACGGCGTGCTAGAGAAGCAGTTCCGCAACTACTACAAGGAAGCCAGCCGCCGCGCCGGCAAGACCGGTGACAACCTGCTGCAGATGCTCGAGGGCCGCCTCGACAACGTCGTCTACCGTGCCGGGTTCGCTCGCACGCGTCGCCACGCCCGCCAGCTCGTCAACCACGGCCACTTCCGCGTCAACGGTCGCAAGGTCGACATCCCGTCGTACCAGGTGGCCGCTCACGACGTCGTGGACGTGCGGGAGAAGTCCATCGAGACGACCCCCTTCATCGTGGCGCGCGAGACCCACGGCGAGCGGGTCGTCCCGGCCTGGCTCGAGGTCATCCCCAACAAGATGCGCGTCCTCGTGCACCAGCTGCCGGTGCGTCAGCAGATCGACGTCCCGGTGCAGGAGCAGCTCATCGTCGAGTACTACTCCAAGAAGTAATGTCGTCATCGGGGCGCCGCCCCGATGCTGTCTTGTAGGGGCCAGCCCCCACACCCCCGTTATGGTCAACACTAGGGGGCCAGCCCCCACACCCCCGTCATTGGTTGCGCTCAAAGCAACTCGGGCGGCTATCCATCCGCAGATCTGCGCCATCAAATAGTGGGTGGCGCAGGAAGGAAGAATCACTGTGCTGATCGCCCAGCGTCCGTCCCTGTCCGAAGAGGTCGTCAACGACCACCGCTCGCGCTTCTCGATCGAGCCGCTCGAGCCCGGCTTCGGCTACACCCTCGGCAACTCGCTCCGCCGTACGTTGCTGTCGTCGATCCCCGGCGCGGCTGTCACCTCGATCCGAGTCGACGGCGTGCTCCACGAGTTCTCGACGATCCCCGGCGTCCGCGAGGACGTCACCGAGGTGATCTTGAACCTCAAGCAGCTTGTCGTCTCCTCCGAGCACGACGAGCCCGTCACGATGTACCTGCGCAAGCAGGGCCCAGGTGAGGTCACGGCGACCGACATCGCCCCGCCGGCGGGAGTCGAGGTACACAACCCCGAGCTCGTCCTGGCCACGCTCAACGACAAGGGCAAGCTCGACGTGGAGCTCGTCGTCGAGCGAGGTCGCGGCTACGTCTCCGCCGTGCAGAACAAGAGCGCCGACGCCGAGATCGGCAGAATGCCCGTCGACTCGATCTACTCGCCGGTCCTGAAGGTGACCTACAAGGTCGAGGCAACCCGGGTCGAGCAACGCACCGACTTCGACCGCCTCATCATCGATGTCGAGACCAAGCCGTCGATGCAGCCCCGCGATGCTCTTGCCTCTGCTGGCAAGACGCTGGTCGAGCTCTTCGGTCTGGCTCGTGAGCTCAACATCGAGGCCGAGGGCATCGACATCGGCCCGTCCCCGGTGGACGAGCAGCTGGCAGCCGACCTGGCGCTGCCTGTCGAGGACCTCAACCTCACCGTCAGGTCCTACAACTGCCTCAAGCGTGAGGGCATCCACACGGTCGGTGAGCTGCTGTCGCGCAGCGAGCAAGACCTGCTCGACATCCGCAACTTCGGCTCGAAGTCGATCGACGAGGTCAAGGCGAAGCTCGCCGAGATGGCGTTGTCCCTCAAGGACAGTGCACCAGGTTTCGACCCCAGCTCGGTCATCGACAGCTATGACGACGACGACGCGAGTTTTGTCGAAGACGAACAGTATTGACAGCGTCGAAGACGAACAGTACTAACTG
>JACDHG010000197.1 GCA_013821195.1 Propionibacteriales bacterium | reverse complement strand
ACGCCGAACGGTCGACGGGGCGACCACCAGGGCAGGAAGTAGGCCGATCGTCGTGAGTGACCTGGGTATCGGCGGGCTCCCCGGCGGCCACCGCACCCGCCACAAACGGGGACGCGGGTGCTTGGCAGTCGTGGTGGCGATGGCGGTGATCGTCGTGGTCGGCGCCTTCGCGTACGTCACGGGCGTCGACCTGATCCGAGGCGCGCTGTCGGGCCCCGAGGACTACAGCGGGGACGGCACGGAGCCGGTGGTCACGATCGAGGTGGACAAGGGTGACATCGGCGCCGACATCGCCGAGAAGCTGTCCGCCGCTGGAGTGGTCAAGAGCGCCGACGCGTTCACCGACGCAGCGAACCAGGACGACCGCGCCGGCTCGATCCAGCCAGGTCGCTACAGGCTGCTGTCGAAGATGTCTGCCGAGAGCGCGCTCGACGTGCTCGTCGACCCCGACTCGTTGATCACGGATCCCACGGTGACGATTCCCGAGGGCCTGCGGGCCAAGGAGATCCTGGCAAGGATCGTCCAGCAGTCCGACTTCACCAAGGCTCAGGTTGCGGCGGCATACGCGGACACCGCAAGCCTCGGGCTGCCGGACTACGCAGGCGGAGACCCCGAGGGTTACCTGTTCCCGTCGACGTACGAGCTCGCACCGAAGATGACCGCAGCCGACCTGCTGAAGGTGATGGTCGCCAGGTTCAAGACGCAGACCGAGTCCCTGGGGCTCGAGGACCGAGCCGACAAGCTCGGCTACGACCCCCACGACGTCGTCACGGTCGCGAGCCTCGTGCAGGCCGAGGCCGGGCCGGCTGATCTGAGGAAGGTGGCGAGTGTCGTCTACAACCGGCTCGCCAAGCCGCAGCGCCTGGAGTTCGACTCGACGCTGCACTATGCCGTCGACAGCCGGGGCGAGGTGCTGGCCGGCAAGGAGCTTCGGGAGATCGAGTCGCCGTACAACACCTACGAGCGCATGGGGTTGCCGCCGACGCCGATCGACTCGCCTGGGGAAGAAGCCCTCGTGGCGGCGCTCGAGCCGGCCAAGACACGTTTCCGTTACTTCGTGACGGTCAACCTGAAGACCGGTGAGACGAGGTTCGCCAGGACGTACGCCGAGCACCAGCGCAACGTCGAGGTCTATCGCGAGTACTGCAAGACCTCTGATGCGTGCTGACGAAGCCAGGCGGTCGCGCTGCGGCGTCATCGGCAGCCCGATCTCACACTCGCTCTCGCCGGTGCTCCATCGGGCTGCATACGCGGAGCTAGGGCTCGACTGGACGTACGACGCATACGAGGTTCTGGCCGGTGACCTCGACGGGTTCATGGCGGGCCTCAGCGCGGACTGGGTCGGACTGTCGGTGACCATGCCGCTCAAGGTGGCGGCGCTCCGGCACAGCGTCGCCGTGGACGAGGCAGGCACAGCCGTGGGCGCCGTGAACACGCTCGTCCGGCGCTCTGGAGACGGATGGTCCGCGGCGAACACCGACACCACCGGCTTCGAGCTCGCGCTGGCGGGGGCTGGTGTGACCGGCGTGCGCAGGGCTGCCGTCCTGGGAGCCGGGGCGACCGCGGCCTCGGCGATCTACGCGTTTGCCCGGCTTGGCGCGGAGTCCGTCACCGTGCTCGCTCGGTCCGAGAAGCGGGCAGCGCGCCTCGACCCGGTCGCCGAGCGGGTCGGCGTTGTGCTGCGCATGCTGCGGATGGACACTGAGGAATGGCCCCAGGTCGACGTCCTCGTCTCGACGATCCCGGCGACGGCTCAGGCTGGTGTCGCCGACCAGGCGGCGGCGGCGGCCTCGACGGTCTTCGACGTGACCTACGACCCCGCGCAGACGCCGCTGCTGCGCCGCGCGCAGGCGCTCGACCGCCGTACCGTGTCAGGCTTCGAGCTGCTGCTGCACCAGGCGGCGCGTCAGGTGGAGCTGATGACCGGGTGCGACACGGTCCCACTCGGCGCCATGCGGTCCGCCGGCGAGGCGGCTTTGCGGCGGTTGTCTCCACGGGCGACCTGAGCGTCTCGGCCTGCGGAAGACAGGGATGAGCCCCGACTCGGTGTCGCGGCGCGCTGTCCTCCAGGCAACCGCCGCGGCCGCGGTGACGGCCGCCCTGCCGGGCTGCAGCGGTGACCGACGCAAGGAGGCCACGGACGCGGCGAGCACCATCGCGCGCCCACCGACGGCCACCTCGTCCAACCCGACCGGGTCCAGCCCGACCGGGTCCAGCTCGACCAGGCCCGGGACGAGCAGCGTCTCTGGTCCGGGCAGAGCCGACTGGCGGGCCCTCGCGGCCTCCCTCGACGGTCGGGTCGTGCGTCGTTTCGCCTCCGACTACGACGAGGTGAAGGGGCTGTTCAACCCCCGGTTCGACCGCGCCCAGCCGCGCGCGGTCATCGAAGCCGCGAATGCGGAGGACGTCGCAGAGACGATCCGGTTCGGGCAGCGGTTCGGGTTGCGCTCTCGGCCGCGGTCCGGCGGGCACTCCTACGTGGGTGCGTCGACCGCCGACGACGGGCTGATGATCGACGTACGCCGGATGCACCGTGTCGGCTACGACGCCGCAAGCGGGATCGCGACGGTGGGCGCCGGGGCGCAGCTCTACTCGGCCCACGCGGCCCTGGCCGTCCACTCACGCAGCATTCCGACCGGCACCTGCCCCACCGTGGGCGCGGCCGGCTTGACGCTCGGCGGCGGTGTAGGCGTCGACAGCCGCCGCCACGGCCTCACGTGTGACGCCTTGACAGGGCTGACGATGGTCACCGCCGACGGCACGACGAGACACGTCGATGCCGAGCGCGACCGGGACCTGTGGTGGGCTTCGCTTGGAGGTGGCGGCGGCAACTTCGGCGTCGTGACGTCGTTTCGCTACTCGACCCATGCAGCCCGGCCGATGGGGGTATTCCTGCTGTCGTTCCCGTGGGACCGGGCCCCGGCGGTGCTGCGAGGGTGGGCTCGGCGGGTCCGGGTGATGCCTCGGTCGGTCTGGTGCAACGCCAAGCTCGAGGCGAGCTCGGACGGCTCGACCCGTGTCCGGGTGGTCGGTGTCTGCGCTGTGGGTGACCAGGGGGCCCAGGCCGCCGCCCTCGAACGCGCCGTCGGCGTCGACCCGACGAGCGTCTCGACGTTCGAGCAGTCGTTCATGGACGGGGTCAGGTACTTCGGCGGCGGGACGACGTCCGCACGGACGGCTTTCGCCGCGGGCAGTGACGTGATCGCGACGATGAGCCCTGACCTGTCGCGGCGGCTCGCCCAGGTGATCGTCGGCCGGGCCGCGAACGGTGGCTCGGGCGTCGTCATCCTCGACCCGCTGACCGGGGCGGTGTCCGACCAGGCCGTCGGAGCCACTGCGTTTCCGTGGCGGCGCCACGTTGCCGACCTCCAGTGGTACGTCGGCCTTCCACTGCGTCCCAGCGTGACGCAGGTACGTGCCGCGCAGGCATGGATCAGCAGCGCTCACCGCGCGATCGCCGCTGAGTCCGTGGGTGCCTACGTCAACTATGTCGAGCCCGATCGTCGGATCGGCGCCTACTACGGCCCGAACCTTGCTCGCCTTCGCCGCGTCAAGGCGGCGGTCGACCCGAGCGGCTTCTTCCGCTCGGCGTACACCGTGTGACGACCGTCGTCTGCTCCTCAACAGCCCACGCCACATCCCCGACGTGAGACTTCTCGGCGGCTAGTGTCGCTGTGTGCAGGAGGAGCTCTTCGCCGCCCTCGTGGCAGGGCCGGTCACAGCGACGGCGTGTTGGTTCGGACCCCGGCTGATCGCCCGTATCCCCGAGCCGACCCCTGACGTGGACCCTGGCTCGCCGACATCGACCTCGGCTGGTGCCGTGCCCGCCACGGACGAGGAGTCCGCTCCTGCCGACGACCCGCTGGCCACCGATGTCTCGGCTGCGCCACCGCCGGCGGTGACCGTCAAACCGTTGTACGCCGACCTCGCGGCACGGCCTCACCTCGCCTGGCTGCTGGCCCTCGTGGGCGCTCTCACCGGCGGCGTCGCCGGCGCGCGGATCGGGTGGGAGCCCGTCCTGGTCGCATGGGTCTTCCTGAGTGTCATCGGCGTACTGCTCGGCTACGTCGACGCCCAGACCAGACTGCTCCCGACCTGGATCATCGCGCCGAGCTACGGCATCCTCGTCATCTTGCTCGCCGTCGCCGGCCTCGTTGACGGCGACGGCGACGCGCTGATCCGTTCCGGCCTCGGCTGGCTCGCGATGGGTGGGTTTTACTTCGCCATGTGGTTCATCTACCCTAAGGGCCTGGGCTACGGCGACGTGCGGCTGTCCGGCCTGCTGGGCCTCGCGCTCGGCTACCTGGGTTGGTCAGAGGTGCTCGTCGGGATGTACTCCGGGTTCCTGCTCGGCGGCGTCGGGGGAGGGCTGCTGTCGCTGGTCAAGGTCTTCGACCGCAGGAGGTACCCGTTCGGGCCGTTCATGCTGCTCGGCGCGCTGGTCGGCCTCGTGTGGGGCCAGGCGTTCGGCGCCTGGTACCTCGACCGCTGAGCGAAACCGGCCGGGTGGCGTACTCGAGGGGATCGCAGCGCCGCGTCGTCGCGCACGCTCGTTGAGCGGTGCCTTCCCATCCTCTCCGAGTCAACCCTTCCTCTCGTTCTTCGTCAGACAAGGTAAGTTGTCTGTATGCGGATGGGTGAACCGGCGCGCAAGCACGGTCTCCCGGACGAGGACATCTGGCACGCCGTGCGGAACGCGACGCGTCTGGTGGGGATGGACGACGAGCTCACGATGCTCATTGGGCCCGGTCGTGACGCGATGATGTTGGAGATCGGTGTCCTCGGATTTGAGGGGGACGACTCAGTCGTCATCCATGCGATGCCGCTACGGCCGAAGTTCTACCGGTTCCTCGATTGAGGAGGTGATCAAGATGCGACACACAGATGAAGAGATCGATGAGGCTGCCCGACGGTTTGAGCAACTCGCAAAGAACTTGGACCCAGCGACTGCTGAGGCTGCCGACACAGACGACCTCAGGGAGGTGGCGGTGACCTCTGACGCGGTGCGTGCCGATGAAGCCCGATTGAGAGAGGCTGTCGAGTTCGCTCGAGAGCAAGGCAGGTCTTGGAATCAGATCGCTCTGGCTCTAGGGGTTTCCCGCCAGGCTGCCAGGCAGCGATTCACCGAGAGGGTGCGCTCTTGACGGCCCTTCGGGCCACCACCGTCGAGACCTTCGTCCTAGTGGTCGTCGACGTTAGTTCGTCGGGGGTCAGGCTGCCGGATTGAGCGGCTTG
>JACDHG010000196.1 GCA_013821195.1 Propionibacteriales bacterium | reverse complement strand
GAGTACGAGCGACGCTTCGGTCACGTCTACCTGGTATCGGCTGCGGGCAGGACGGGGGAGGAACTGCTGGCCGTGCTGCGCGGCCGGCTGGATAACGACCGGGAGACCGAACGTCAGGTCGTCCGCCGGGAGCTGGCGAGGATCACCCGGCTGCGGCTGGAAAGGGTGGTGGGACGCTGAGCTCGGTGAGTACCCACGTTCTTGATGCCGCCCGCGGCCGCCCGGCGGCCGGGGTACCGGTGCGGTTGGAGTGCCTCAGCGCGCCCTCGGGGGTGCCGGCGCCGGGCGAGGTTGCCCGTGCGGTCACTGACGTTGACGGGCGGGTGCGACCACTGGGGTCGAGGGACCTGCCGGTCGGTCGGTACCGGCTCACCGTTGATACCGCCACCTACTTCGCGGACACCGGGCAGGTCGGTTTCTACCCCGAGGTCTCCGTGACCTTTGCTATCGACGATCCGGCGCAGCACTACCACGTGCCGTTGCTGCTCAGCCCGTACGCCTTCTCGACCTACCGGGGGAGTTAGCAGTGGGCATCGTGCTCGGCTCCAACGAGTACGGGAAGGCAGAGACCCGTGTGGTGCGAGTCACCCGGTCCGGGACGCAACACCAGATCTGGGATCTCAACGTTTCGACGTCCCTGCGCGGCGACTTCACCGACGCGCATGTCACCGGCGACCAGTCACACATTCTGCCGACGGATACGCAGAAGAACACTGCGTACGCCTACGCCAAGACCGGCGCCTGCACCGACATCGAGGACTACGCACTCGAGCTGGCCACGCACTTCGTCGACGACGTCGCCCCGGTGGACGGCGCGCGCGTCGAGGTCGACGAGTACGCCTGGGACCGCGTCGACGTGGCCGGTCGTCCCCATCCGCACGCCTTCGTACGACGCGGCCAGGAGATACGCACGACCGTCGTCACCGTGGAGACCGGGCACTCAGGGCGACACGTGTGGGTGGTGTCCGGGCTCAAGGAGCTGGTGCTGCTGAAGTCCACCGGCTCGCAGTTCCGCGGCTTCCTGACCGACCCGTACACAACGCTGCCGGAGACCGATGACCGGGTCATGGCCACGTCGCTCACCGCGCGTTGGCGGTACGCATCCACCGACGTCAACTGGTCCACCGCCCATGCCGGGATCCGCTCCGTACTGCTGGCGACGTTTGCCGACGTACACAGCCTCGCCCTGCAGCACACACTGTGGGAGATGGGCCTGGCGGCGCTGACCGCACATCCTGAGGTGGCTGAGATGCGGCTGTCCGCGCCCAACCGGCACCACTTCACCGTCGACCTGACGCCGTTCCAGCTCGAGAACCCCAACGAGGTCTTCCACGCTGACGACCGCCCCTACGGGCTCATCCACGTGACGGTAGGCCGCGACGACGCGCCCGACGCCGGCGCGGCCTGGCACACCGCTACCGCTGCCACCTGACCGGGAAGTGATAGGCACAACCATGGACTTCCTGCAGCCGGGGACCTGGTCCGACGCCTTGGCGGCTAAGGCCGAGCGCCCCGCCGCCGTGCCCATCGCCGGCGGCACCGACGTCATGGTGGAGATGAACTTCGACCGTCACCGGCCCGAGGCGCTGCTCGACCTCACCCGCGTCGAGGGGCTGGCCGCGTGGGACACCGACGACGGGCCCGTTCGGCTTGGCGCCGGTGTCACCTACTCCCGCGTCATCACCGAGCTCGGCGACCGGCTACCCGGATTGGCAATGGCCTCCCGCACCGTCGGCTCGCCGCAGATCCGCAATCGTGGCACGGTGGGCGGCAACCTCGGCTCAGCTTCCCCTGCCGGCGATGCGCATCCGGTGCTGCTCGCCACTGATGCTGTCGTGGAGGTCGAATCGGCGGCCAACGGCGTACGCCATATTTCGATCGGCGACTTCTTCACCGGCGTCAAGCGCAACGCCCTGGCGCCGGACGAGCTGATCGCGGCGGTGCGCTTGCCCGCGGCATCCGGGCCGCAGCAGTACGCCAAGATTGGGACCCGCAACGCCATGGTCATTGCGGTCGCGGCCTTCGGGTTGGCGCTGCACCCGGCCGAGCGCCGTGTCGGGACCGGGATCGGCTCGGCCGCTCCGACCCCGCGACGGGCTCCCGCCGCGGAGCAGTACGCCGCGACCGCCCTCGACGAGGCCAACCTGTGGGACTCGCGTGACCCGCTGCCGCCGAGCATCGCGACGCGCTTCGGCGACCTGGTGGCGGAGGCGGCTGCACCCATCGACGACGTGCGCGGCACCGCGCGCTACCGCGTGCATTGCCTGTCCGTCCTCGCTCGGCGCACCCTGCTCTGGGCGTGGGCGGAGTACCGGCGTGACGAGACCGGGAAGGGGTGAGGCGGATGCGCGTCAGCTGCACGGTCAATGGGGAGTCGCACGAGGCCGACGATGTCTGGCCCGGTGAGAGCCTGCTGTACGTGCTGCGCGAGCGCATGGGCCTGCCTGGGTCGAAGAACGCTTGTGAGCAGGGCGAATGCGGCTCGTGCACCGTTTACCTCGATGGTGTCGCGGTGTGCGCTTGCCTTGTCGCGGCCGGCCAGGCACAGGACAGCGACGTCTTCACCGTCGAGGGGCTCGCCGAGGGCGAGCTGCTGCACCCGTTGCAACAGGCCTTTGTGGAGACCGGTGCCGTGCAGTGCGGCTTCTGTACGCCCGGCCTGCTGCTCGCGGCACACGACCTGCTGCGAAGTCGGCCCCGGCCGAGTGACGTGGAGATAAGGGAGGCACTCGCCGGGAACCTGTGCCGCTGCACCGGCTACGGCCAGATCCTCGATGCGGTGCGGCTGGCCGCCGAACGGTTGGCCGATCGTCCGAGCACTCAGCTGGGTGGGTGAGCCGTATGGGACGCGTTGTGCTGGAGGGCTGCGCCGTCGTGACGATGGACGCGCAACGCCACGAGTACGCCAGCGGCCATGTGGTCGTCGACGGGCACCGCATCGTCGCCGTCGGCCCCGGATCGGCACCACTGCAGGATGACGACTCCGCGCAGGTGGAACACGCACGTCGGGTGGACGCGCGCGGCTGCCTCGCCACGCCCGGCCTCGTCAACACCCACCACCACCTGTACCAGTGGCTCACCCGCGGGATGGCCGTCGACGACACGCTCTTCGACTGGCTGACCGCGTTGTATCCCGTGTGGGCCGGCATCGACGCCGAGTCGGTCGCCGTAGCCGCCCAGGCGGCACTTGCCCGCCTGGCCCGGACCGGCTGCACCACCACCACCGATCACCACTACGTGTTTCCCCACGACTCGGGGGACATCTTCGCCGCTGAGGTCGAGGCGGCGGCCACCGTGGGCCTGCGCTTCCATCCGAGCCGTGGGTCCATGGACCTCGGGCGTAGCAGCGGCGGCCTGCCGCCGGACACCATCGTCGAGGACATCGATGCCGCGCTGACGGCGACCGCGGCTGCGATCGAGAAGTATCACGATCCCTCACCGGAGGCGAGGGTCCGCGTTGCCGTCGCGCCGTGCTCGCCGTTCTCGGTGACTGGTGAGCTGCTCACGCGATCGGCGGAGCTGGCTCGCGCCTACGGCGTACGGCTGCACACCCACCTCGCGGAGACAGCCGACGAGCTCGACTTCTGTCGCGAGCAGTTCGGTTGCACGCCGACGGAGTACGCCGAGAGAACCGGCTGGCTCGGCGACGACGTGTGGCTTGCCCATGCCGTCCACCTCGACGACGCAGCAATCCGCTCCATCGCGGGCTCGGGCACCAGCGTGGCGCACTGCCCCTCGTCCAACGCGCGGCTGGGGGCCGGGATCTGTCGTACGCGCGATCTGCGCGACGCCGGTGTGCCGGTCGGTCTCGGTGTCGACGGGGCGGCTTCCAACGAGGCAACCTCCCTGCTCGAGGAGGTCCGTCACGCGCTGCTCTTCGCCCGAGCGGTCGGCGGGCCACGCGCGCTCGCCGTACGCGACGCGTTGGAGATGGCCACGGTCGAAGGCGCCCGCGTGCTCGGCCGGCAGGACGACCTCGGCTCGCTGGCGTCGGGCAAACTCGCCGACATCGCACTGTGGCGTCTCGACACCCTCGACCACGCCGACATCGCCGACCCGGTGGCCGCCCTTGTTCTCGGTCCGCCCCCACCGCTGGAGCTGCTGCTGGTCCACGGCCGACCGGTGGTCGAGCGCGACGCTGTGGTGACGGTCGATGAGGGGCACCTCGTTCCCAAGGTGACCGCCGCCCGCGCCGCGCTGCTCGAGCGAGCCGGAGTCCGGCGATGAGCACACCCACCGCCACCCCCACGGCAACCCCCGACACCACCGCCACGAGCGGCGGCGTAGGGGGAAACGCGGCGCGTCCCGACGGGACCGCGAAGGTGAAGGGCGAGTTCGCCTACGCCAGCGACCTGTGGATGGACGGCATGCTGTGGGGCGCCACGCTGCGCAGTCCCCACCCGTACGCCAGGATCCGTTCCGTCGACATCGGCCCGGCACTGGCGACACCCGGTGTCTTCGCGGTGCTGACCCACGACGACGTACCGGGGGAGAAGCTCTACGGCCTGGAGTTGGCCGACCAGCCGGTGCTGGCGGTCGACGTCGTGCGCTATCAGGGCGAACCGGTCGCGCTCGTCGCCGCCGACCATCCCGAGGTGGCCCGCCGGGCGGCGCGGCAGATACGCATCGACTACGAGGTCTACGAGCCGGTCACCGACCCGGTCGAGGCGCTCGGTCACCCGCGGTGGAACCGGGTGCACGAGGACGAAGCGGAGGTGACGGAGCTCAGCCGGGAGAGCGCGAACCTGCGCCCCGACGGCAACCTCGTCCGCCACCTCAAGGTCCGCAAGGGCGACCCGTCGCCAACCGCCGACGTCGTCGTCACCGGCGAGTACGAGGTGGGCATGCAGGACCAGGCCTTCCTCGGCCCGGAGTCCGGTCTCGCCGTACCCGCGGAGGACGGCGGCGTCGACCTGTACGTCGCCACCCAGTGGCTGCATGTCGATCAGAAGCAGATCTGCTCCGCCCTCGACCTGCCGCCGGACAAGGTGCGCCTCACGCTGTCCGGCGTCGGCGGCGCCTTTGGCGGACGCGAGGACCTGTCCATGCACGTGCACGCCTGCCTGCTGGCGCTGCACACCGGAAAGCCGATGAAGATGGTCTACAGCAGGGAGGAGTCCTTCTTCGGCCACGTGCACCGACACCCGGCGCGCATGCGCTACGAGCACGGCGCCGACCGCGACGGGACGCTGGTCTACGTCAAGGCGGAGATCTACCTCGACGGCGGCGCCTACGCCTCGAGCACGCCG
>JACDHG010000195.1 GCA_013821195.1 Propionibacteriales bacterium | reverse complement strand
ACGCTGGGAGCGTCGGGTCGCCGACCCCGACTTCCTTGTCGTGCGCATCGGGACGGGGGACGACTCGATCGCCTCCGAGCTGACCATGGAGGCAGACACGGGTCCGCTCAACCAGCTCGACCCCGTCTGCCTCGAGGCGGCCGAGGAACTCCAGGCACGCTACTCGGTGCTCCACGACCAGCCGATCACCGTGGATCTGCGTGCCGTCGGAACACTCACCATCGTCGGGGACCCCACCTACCGGCGGAGCACGGCGGTCGCGATGGCCCTCGAGCTGGTGAGCATGCACGCACCGCACGAGGTCCAGGTGGGAGTCGTACGGGCGGAGAAGAGCTCACAGGCCTGGGACTGGTTGAAGTGGGTGCCCCACTGCCACGACCCCCGGCACATGGACGGTGACGTGCCGGCCCGGCGGGTGACCACGACCGTTACGGGCATGGTCGACATGATCGGTGCCGAACTCGAGGCACGCGTGGACCGTGCAGCGCGTGCCCGCCATCAGCAGCACCTCCCCGCGCAGCACCTCGTGCTGTTCGTGGACGGCGAGGGGCTCGCCGGGCCGGCACACTTCCCGACTCCCGACGCAGGTGCTTCGTTGGCTGCGTTGGGCATCCACGTGGTCCTGCTCCTCGACGAGATCCGGTCCGAGCCCGACTCTGTCGATGACCGGGTCCAGGTCGGACCCGACGGCCACGCGACACTCGCATCGCGGCCGTTGCCCTTCCGTCACCAGCTCGTCGAGCCGGGCGTGGAGGCGGTCATCGCCCGCCAGCTCGCGCCTTTGCGCCTCGACGCGGAGGAGGAGCGAGACGGTGATGGGCTCGCGGCCACGGTCGGGCTCCCGGACATCCTCGGCGTACGCGACCCCGCGGCCCTCGACCCGTGGACCTCGTGGCGCCCGCGCGGACAGCGAGAGCTGTTGCGCGTGCCCATCGGCCTCGGCAGCGGAGACGGTGTCGTCCTGCTCGACCTCAAGGAGTCGGCCCACGGCGGGATGGGGCCGCACGGTCTGGTGGTCGGTGCGACCGGCTCCGGCAAGTCGGAGATGCTGCGGACCCTGGTCAGCTCGCTCGTGGTCAACCACGGCCCCGACCGGCTGGCCCTCATGCTCGTCGACTTCAAGGGGGGTGCCACGTTCGCGGCGATGGAGCAGATCCCGCACATCGCCGGGATCATCACCAACCTGCAGGACGACCTCACCCTCATCGACCGAATGCACGATGCCCTCTTCGGCGAGATGCAGCGCCGTCAGCAGGCGCTCAAGTCAGCGGGGAACCTCCCCAACGTCACCGCCTACCAAGACCTCATCGACGGCGGTGCTGTCCTCGAACCGCTCCCCCACCTGCTGGTGATCGTCGACGAGTTCAGTGAGCTGCTGACCGCCAAGCCGGACTTCGCCGAGCTCTTCGTCGCGATCGGTCGGATCGGTCGCTCCATCGGCGTCCACCTGCTGCTGGCGACGCAGAAGCTCGAGATGGGCAAGATCCGCGGTCTGGAGTCGCACCTGTCGTACCGCATCAGCCTGCGGACGTTCTCAGAGTCGGAGAGCCGCGACGCGATCGGCGTACCGGACGCCTACCACCTGCCGCCGGAGCCGGGGTCGGGCTACCTCAAGGTCGACACCACCGTGTTCGAGCGGTTCAAGGCGGCGTTGGTGTCGGGGGCGTACCGGGCACCGACCCAGGGACCTAAGGCCACAGTGCCGGTTGTCCCGTACACCGCAGTCAACGGCCTGGGTGCGTGGGTCGCGGCGGCGCACGCGGCGGCCGACGCGTCCGAGGAGCCGGAGGGTACGGATGCCACCACGGGGCCAGGGGAGCGTTCCGTCCTGGACGTGCTCTGCGACCGACTGGTCAGCAGCGGCGCGCCGCGGGTCCGCCCCGTATGGCTCGACCCGCTGCCGCCGATGATGACGCTCGACGAGCTCGTCGGACCTGACGATCGTGGCGAGACCGGCACGGTCACGGCCGTCCTCGGCACCGCCGACGACGCCCGCAAACAGCGGCAGTTCCCGTTGGAGTGGGACTTCACCGGCGGCGGCGGCAACCTCGTCGTCGCGGGCTCGCCGGCGACCGGCAAGAGCACGCTACTCGCTACCATGATGCTGTCGATGGCGCTGCGGTATGCACCGGGGGATGTCGCGTTCTACTGCCTCGACTACGGCGGCGGCCTGCTTCGCGGACTGGAGGAGCTGCCCCACGTCGCGGCAGTCGCGACCCGGATCGACCCCGAGCGCGTCCAGCGCACCGTCCACGACGTCATGGACGTCCTGAACGGCCGCGAGAACTTGTTCAAGACGCACGGCATTGCGTCGATGCGCGACTTTCGCCGAGCTCGCGCCGACGGTCGCGTCTCCGCCGACGTGCCGGGTGACGTCTTCCTCGTGATCGACGGATGGGCGACCTTCCGGGAGGAGTACGAGGCCCTGGAGCCCGTCGTCGGCGACATCGCCGCCCGTGGGCTCGGGTTTGGCTTGCACGTGGTGCTGTCGCTGACCCAGACCATGCAGGTGCGGATGCGGATGCAGCCGGCGTTCGGCGGACGGCTCGAGCTGCGACTCAACGACCCCTTCGACTCGAGCTTCGACCGCAAGCTGATGGAAAAGGTCGCCAAGGACACTCCCGGTCGCGGTCTCACCGACGCCGCCGGTGACATCCCGTTCCACACCGCGCTCCCTCGCGTCGACGGGGTGCTCGACGCCGACGACCTCGCCGCCGGCATCCAGGACGCCGTCCGGCTGGTCAACGACCGCTGGCCGAGCAGGGTCGCCAAGGTGAGGGTCCTCCCGACCCAGCTCGGCTACGACGAGCTGCCCGACGTCGACGAGGGCAGCGACATGGTCCCGGTGGGGCTGTCCGAGCTCAACCTCAGCCCGGTCGCTGTCGACATGTTCAGGTCGTCGCCGCACCTGCTGGTTTTCGGTGACGGCGAGACAGGCAAGACCAATCTGCTCAAGGTGCTGGCCAAGGGGTTGATGAGGTCGCGGACGCCTGAGCAGCTGGGGTTCGTCGTCGTCGACTACCGCCGCACCCTGCTCGACATCGTGCCGTCGGAGTACCTGCTGGCGTACTCCACCTCAGACGAGCAGACGTCGCAGGTTGCGCAGGAGATCACGACGGCGGTGCGGCAACGCATCCCCGGGCCCGACGTGCCGTCCGACCAGCTCCGGACACGGTCCTGGTGGAACGGGCTCGATGTCGTCGTGATCGTCGACGACTACGACCTCGTGGCCACCACGACCGGCAACCCGCTGTCGCCGTTCGTCGAGTTCGTACCGCAGGGTCGCGACCTGGGGTTGCACCTGCTGGTGTCGAGGCGCACCGGGGGACTGTCCCGGGCGTTGTTCGAGCCGCTGCTGCAGCGGATGACCGACCTGTCAACGCCTGGCTTCGTGTTCTCCGGCGACCGCTATGAGGGACGGTTGCTGGCCAACGTCTCGGCGATGCGGCTGCCGGTGGGCCGGGCGCTGTACGTTCCCCGCGGTGGTGGCGCCTCGCAGGTGCAGACCGCCAAGGTCGCCGATTGACCCGTGGACGCGTACAGGGCCGCCACCCAGAACCGGGTAGCGCCCTGTACGCATGCGCTGGCATGTACAGGAGTGGCTATCCCACGTTGATGGAGCGGCGCAGCGCACTGCCGGCGTCGAGAACGGCGGCGCCGACGGATTTGAGAGTCTCGGTGGCGTCGAGGTCGGCACCGGCACCTGTACTCGCGGTGGTCTGGATCTGGCATCCCAGCGCGCGCACGTTCTCGCCGAACTGGTTGGCCGGTCTGCTCACGGCGTCGTAGTAGCGACCGAATGCCCCGACCAGGGTTGGGTGGTGGACAACGCCCTCGGCATCAGCGATGACGTTCAGTAGGGCTCGCCCCGACGCGTCGGCGTCCCCACCCTGTCCTGAGATCCGGTCACCGCTGGCGTACAGCGGGGCCGCGTTCATTCCCCACCCGCTCATGCTGTCCTCCCCGAGTCATGTGGCATCGAGACAAGTGATTCCAGCTTGCTCAGGCGCCTGAGCCGAGCACCGACTGCATCCGGCTGCCCGCGGCCTGGAAGGTCTGGTTGGCATTGACCACACCGGTCCGCTGTTGACGGGTGTTGTTGATGTGCTCGTCGACGAGCTGGTCCACCATTGCCATCGCGGCGCTGTGCTGCTCGGATCCGACGCCGCCGCCGAAGTTGCCCAGAGCTCGGGCGGCCTCCGCCTTGAGCGCCGCCCGATAGTCCTCCACCTTCCCGGCCTGGGCGTCGAGGTCGCCTCCAGCTTGGTCGAGCATGCCGTAGTCGGCCCGAAGCTGCATGTCAGTCATGGTCTGTCTCCTGCTGGTTTCTGGGGTGGTCGCTGAGCCGTGTGAGTGTGGGACTCAGACGTTGATCGGACGGTTGACGGTGCCGGCGAACCCGTCTGTGCTGCTGCGAGCCGACGCCTGGGCCTGGTATGCCTCCTCGTCACCGGTGACCGCGTGCGTCTCGGCGAGGACGGCCCGCTTGGCCTGTTCGGCGATCTGCACCGCCAGCTGAGCGTGGTTGCCCGCCGACGTGGCAGAGATATTCTGGAACGTGGTGCCCGCCGCGCCCTTGAAGCCCGACTGCACGCCTTCCATCTTCGCCCAGTGGTTCTTGGCCGACGCCAGGTTGTCCTCCGCGTTGCCGTGGTACTGCTGGCCTGCCTGGGTCAGGACGCCTACCTGGTCGAGGTTGAGGTATTTGCTCATTTCGGCTCCATGGTCTCGATTGGTCGACCTGTTCGACCCGTCTTGACGACGTGATGAGCACGTTAGGAGACCAGGGGGTCACTGCCCGTCTGCCTCGCGCGATTCCGTCCGTGCAGGGCGCAGTGACCTGTTCCATCACCGTGACGGCCGCTCGCTTCGTGCGCCGCACGGGCCGACACGCGGCGACGCAGCGCACCGTCGGGCGTCCGCAACCGGTCAGCGGCTGGTACAACAACGCGTCGGTCGGTACGGGTTTCGTCGCCGGCGGCCAGCGGCGCGTGCAGATGCTCCAACCGCCGGCCCGCTGGTCAGCGCCGCACGATGGCGTTGCCCAGCTTCACCGGCTTGTATGACTTGGAGGGCCTCCCGGTGACGGGTGGTGGTCACGTACGGTGACCTCGGGAGGGGTCCCGGGCAGCGGCGGTTTTCGGGTGAGCTTCGGGCTCGTGAAAGAGATCGTCGCCGGGGCCCGTCTCTCGAGCAGGCCCGGTTCAGGGAATTGGTGGCCGGTCGTGGCGGCGCGTCGCGCGTCGTCTGCGGT
>JACDHG010000194.1 GCA_013821195.1 Propionibacteriales bacterium | reverse complement strand
GGGGCTTGGCCGAGCCGGACGCGGTGGCGCCCAAGACCGCCAAGGTCACCGGGGACAGCGCCGAGCTCGACGCGGCCGAGCTCACGACGCGGCAGATCAACCTTGAGCTGCGCCGCCTGATCTACGGCGAGGGAATCAAGGAGATCACGCTGGCCAATCCTGGTGCGCGGCACTCACTCGCCGTCGGACTCCTGATTCGCTGTCGGATCCGGATCGAGGGCAGCCTCGGCTATTTCGGCTGTGGGCTCCTCGACGGGCCGGAGATCCACATCACCGGCCGAGTGGGCTGGTCGGTGGCCGAGAACATGATGGCCGGGGTCGTGGTTATCGACAAGAACGCCGGCTCCCTGACCGGTGCTGCCCTGCGCGGCGGGGACCTCGTCATCCGCGGGCAGGTGGGCGCGCGCACCGGAATCGACCAGAAGGGCGGAACGATCATCGTCGGTGGCACCGCCGGCTCGAACACCGGCTTCATGATGCAGCGCGGCCGGCAGATCATCTGTGGTGACGCCGGCCACGGGCTGGGGGATTCGATGTACGACGGGGAGATCTTCGTCGGCGGGAAGGTGGCTTCCCTCGGAGTCGACTGCGTGGAAGCCGAGATGGGTCCCGCGGATGACGAACTCATCGACCGTAAGTTCGGCATCTACGGCATGGACCGCCCCGACTCCTTCCGCAAGTTCGTGTGCGGCCAGAAACTGTGGAACTACGACAATCTCGAGCCGCACGAGCGCAAGCTCGTCCTCTGAGCGTTCAGGAGCTAGGAATGACGACGCAGCAAGACCTACCGATGCCGACCGGACGTCCGCTAGGACAGAGTCAGATCTTCACACCTGGGGTCATGGACGACATCCATACCAAGGCCGAGCTCGGCCGGTACCGGATGCGTGGCTTCTCCATGTTCAAGCCGATCCCGCACTGGGACGAGCTGATGTTCATGCCCGGGACGCTCACCCGCTTCGTCATCGAGGGCTACCGGGAGAAGTGCGAGACGAAAACGGTTCTCGGCGCGCGGTACGCCAAGAATCCGATCGAACTCGACATCCCGATCTACATCACCGGCATGAGCTTCGGGGCGCTGTCCCTGGAAGCAAAGATGGCCTTGGCCAAGGGTGCATCGATGGCCGGGACAGCCACCTGTTCGGGCGAGGGCGGGATGATTCCGCCCGAGCGTGACCTGTCCACCAAGTGGTACTACCAGGTCATCCAGAGCCGTTACGGGTTCAACCCGCACCACCTGATGCTGGCCGATGCCATCGAGTTCTTCATCGGTCAGGGTTGCAAGGTCGGTCTCGGTGGGCACCTGATGGGCCAGAAGGTCACCGAGCAGGTGGCCGAGATGCGTTCACTTCCAGCCGGCATCGACCAGCGCTCCCCGGCCCGCCACCCCGACTGGCTGGGCCCGGACGACCTCTCACTGAAGGTCCAGGAGATCCGCGAGGCCACTGACTACCAGGTCCCCATCCAGCTCAAGCTCGGCGCTTCCCGCGTCTACGACGATGTGCGGATGGCCGCCAAGTGCGGCCCGGACATCATCTACCTGGACGGTGCCGAGGGTGGTACCGGAGCCGGTCCCCACATCGCCACCGAGGACACTGGGATCCCGTTGATGGCTGCGATCCCCGAGGCCAGACGAGCGCTGGAGGACGTAGGTCTGGCCGACGAGATCGATCTCGTCGTGGCAGGAGGCATCCGCAACGGCGGCGACATCGCCAAGGCGATCGCCCTGGGCGCGGACGCGATCGCCATCGGGCACTCCGCGCTGATGGCTTTGAACTGCAACAAGGAGTTGCCCGGGATCACCGACTACGAAGGCACCGTCGGCGTGCCGGCCGGGTCCTGCTACCACTGTCACACCGGACGGTGCCCGGTGGGCATCACGACGCAGGATCCCGAGCTGCGCAAGCGCCTGGAGGTCGACTCGGCGGCCGAACGGGTCTACAACTTCTTGCACACGCTGACCCTCGAGGTGCAGATGCTGGCCCGGGCCTGCGGGAAGACCGACGTGCACAGCCTCGAGCCGGAGGACCTGTGCGCGCTGACGACGGAGGCCGCGGCCATGGCCAAGGTGCCGCTGGCAGGGACGAAGTACATCCCTGGCGTCAGCGAGGAACGCACCCTCGCCGAGATCAAGGACCTGCTCGCCAAGCACGTGGCCAACGACGGGAAGGAGGGGTCGCGCAATGGCTGACGACTTCGACACCTCCGATCGTAAACTCACCACCAGCAAGGGCATCGACACCCAGGAGCTGACGGGGCGCACGTTCCCGTACCAGTTCGACCGCACTTTGGTCGAGGACATCGACCTCAACGAGGCGACGCCGGGTCAGGACATCAACTGGCTGGAAGATATCCACCTCATGCAGGAGGGCGGCACGAACGCCGTCTTCGACCGCTACACCAACGCCTTCCTCAAGATTCACTTCGACATCCCGGAGGGTCGGGAGGACGAGTTCGCCCGCAAGGTGCTGATCAAGCACCTGCAGGAGGGCAACTCCTACGGCATCTGGCTCAAGCACAAGCACGCGAAGTTCGCCCAACCCGAACTCGGCTCCTGGATGGCCGATTCGCAGACGGTGGGTGAGAACTGGGAGCCGGCCCAGCTCGAGGGCTGGCAGCCGCCGCTGCACTGACGGTTGCGCTAAATAGCATTCACGCCACTCTTCTGGTCCGGAGGTAGCGATGTCAGACCGCTCATCGGCACCCACCATGCAGACGTACCATGACGACCCCGGGATGTACGCAAGATCGGGGAGCGCGGCAGCGGTCGGCCGGATGGCGTGCGCCTCACGCTCGCGCGCGCCAGTCCGTCACCCAGCGCGCGCGGAGTCGGGAGAGCGTCGGTCATCTCAGTTCTGCCCGGTCGCCTCACCGCATCAGACGGTGAAGGCGACACCCTGGGCGAGCGGGAGCTCACCGGAGTAGTTGACCGTGTTGGTGGCGCGGCGCATGTACGCCTTCCAAGCGTCCGAACCGGACTCGCGGCCCCCGCCGGTCTCCTTCTCGCCCACCAAACGCACCACCGATCTCCGCACCCGAGGTGCCGACGTTGACGTTGACGATCCCGCAGTCGGAACCGTCCGGGGAGACGAACAGCTCTGCCTCGGCCCGGTCGGAGGTGAAGATGCTCGACGACAGGCCCTGCGGGACACCGTTGTTGAGCTCGATGGCCTGGGCCAGGTCCTCGTACGGCAGGACGTAGAGCACCGGCGCGAAGGTCTCCTGGCGCACCGCGTCGCTCTGCTCGTCGACGCGCACGATCGCGGGCCTGGCGTAGTACGCCTCCGGAGCCTCGTCCTCGAACGCCCGACCACCGCCGACAACGAGCTTGCCACCCTCGTCGCTCGCTTGGCTGATCGAGCGCTCCATCTGGGCGTACGAGCCGCCGTGGATAAGCGGACCGACCAGGATGCCCTCGGCCATCGGGTTGCCGAGGGGCAGGCGCTCGTACGCCTCGGCCAGCCGGCTGGTGAGCTCTTCGATCACGGAGGTGTGGGCGATGACGCGGCGCGTTGTTGTGCAGCGCTGGCCCGCGGTGCCGGCGGCCGCGAAGACGATGCCGCGCACGACCAGGTCGAGGTCCGCGGACGGCGTGACGATGCTGGCGTTGTTGCCGCCGAGCTCGAGCAGGCTCCGACCGAAGCGCTCCGCGACCCGCGGGCCGACCGCGCGGCCCATCCGGGTCGAGCCCGTGGCGCTGAGCAGCGCGACACCCGGGTGCTCCACCAGCGCGGCGCCCACCTCCTGGCCGCCGAGAACAACCTGGCAGAGGTCTGCGGGCGCGCGCCGACCTCCTCGATGGCCTGGGCCAGGATCGCTTGGCAGGCCAGGGCGGTCAGCGGGGTGATCTCGGACGGCTTCCAGATCACCGGGTCACCGCAGACCAGAGCGATCGCGGTGTTCCACGACCAAACAGCGACCGGGAAGTTGAACGCGCTGATGACGCCGACCACACCGAGCGGGTGCCAGGTCTCCATCAGCCGGTGACCGGGGCGCTCGGAGGGCATGGTCTGCCCGTAGAGCTGGCGCGAGAGGCCGACCGCGAAGTCGCAGATGTCGATCATCTCCTGGACCTCGCCGAGGGCTTCAGAGGTGATCTTCCCGGCCTCGAGACTGACCAGGGTGCCGAGGTCCTCCATGTGCTGGGTGAGCAGCTCGCCGAAACGCTTGACCAGAACCCCTCGGGCGGGCGCCGGGACCGTACGCCACTCCCGGAAGGCGGCCTCGGCCTTGGTCACGGCCGCGTCGACGGCGTATCTGGCGGCCGATGACGTCCGACATCCAGCCCAGGTCGCGCTCGGCACCGCCCTGATGGGCGTCCATGCTGCCGTTGCTCGTCAGGTTCGAGGCGAAGATGCCGGCCGCGGAACGCGGCAGGAAGTCCTCGTAGACGATCGGATCGGTCAGCACGACACCGGCGTCGATGAGGGCCTGCAGATCGCGTCGCTCGATGGCCTCCCGGGCGCGGGGGTCGGTGAGCGGGGTGCTGGGGTCGGCCATCCGGTAGGCGAAGTAGGCAAGGTCCTGTCGACCGAGCTCGCGCTCGGTGCCAGGCAGCCGCTCCTGCCAGACCTGGGCGGCGACCACCTGTCGGGTCGCGCTCTTGCCGGCCGCGCGCAGACGTGCGTCCACCTCAGCGACCATCTTCTCGTAGAGGTCCCGGCCCTGCGGGGTGAGCGCGATGCCGCGCGCCTCCACCTCACCGAAGCGCACCCGCAGCGCACCCTCACCGACGCTGCCGTCGGCCTCGCGAAAGCGGCGTGGCTCGGCGAGCGCCCGGAACGACGTCTGCCGGAGCAGGATGTCCGGCCCGTCCAGCGCGGCGGACCCTGGACGTGGTCGATCATCTCGACGCCGTGGGCCTGCATGGAGGCGTACAGGTCATCGATGTCCAGGACACGGGGCGTGAGGTGGTTGATGTGCGTGCTGCTCACGCCGCCGATGTCGGCGGCCACGCTGGAGATGCTCTCCAGCTTGGCGTACCAGGCTCGGTCCACCGGCTCGGGTGAGAGCGCGAAGGAGGCGATCGCCAGGTCGGGGAAGCGGCCGGCGTCGGGTGCGGAGAGGGTGCCGTGCTCGGTCGCCCGGTCGGCGAGCTGCAGCAGCGCCTCGGGGAAGAGCTCCCGGCGGCCGAGGAACTCCTGAAGCCTGTACTCGAGGTCCTCGTCGAAGAAACGTCGGTCCTCGGGCACGAGCATGGAGGTGAAGACCCGGAACGGGTTGGCCGCCAGCTCGGCGCGGTCCAGGGGACGAAAGGCCGTCGAGACGACCGGGATCGGCTGGGGGTGGGCGTCGCGCAGGTCGTAGAAACCACACGGGAACATCCCGAGTGCG
>JACDHG010000053.1 GCA_013821195.1 Propionibacteriales bacterium | reverse complement strand
CGGCCTGAGCCTCGTCAAGGCGAACTCGCGCATCTCCATCGCCAGCATCGCGGGGGCGGCCATCTCCGGGCCGATCGCCACCTCGCTGTCGCTCATCGGACCTGAGTGGTCGCTGCGCTTTGCCGCTCTGGTGTTCGCCGGCGGCACCGTCTTGGCGATCCTGCTGCCCAGCCGGGTCGACTCCTCCGCGGGTGAGGAGCAGGTCGGCATGCGCGATGTCACCGACTCGCGACGACGAGGTATCTCCATCCATCCGCTCGTCGTCACCGCCCTGCGGTGCAATGCCGGGCTGCGCGTGCTGTCGGGCTTCCTCACCATGTTCATGGCATTCCTGCTCCGCGAGGAGCCCATCGAGGGGTGGGAGGACCGGCGCAACCTGCTGCTGGCCCTCGTCATCGGCTCGGTCGGCCTCGGCAGCATGGTCGGCACGGCGCTCGGGTCAATGCTCAAGGACCGCAAGCCGGAGTCGATCGTGGTCATCGTGCTGGTCGCTGACGCCGCAGCAGCCGTCTATGCAGCGTTCTTCTTCGGCCTGATCCCGGCGATGGTGCTGGCCCTGGTGGCCGGGCTCGGTCAGCAGCTGGGCAAGTTGTCGCTCGACGCGCTGATCCAGCGCGAGGTGCCCGAGCGGGTGCGGACGAGTGCCTTCGCGCGCTCGGAGACGTTGCTCCAGCTGTCCTGGGTGATCGGTGGGTTCGTCGGGGTCGTCATGCCGCTGATCGCCCAGCTCGGTCTGTTCGTGATCGCCGGGCTTCTCATCGCCTGGCTCGTGTTCGTGCTCCGTGGGCTCGCCGTAGGGAGGCGCAGGGCTGCTGGACGCCGCCCCGGTGTGGCGTGAGCCGGCCGCGACACCAGTGCCGGCGCTCGTGTCCCCGAACGGACCCTAGAGCTCGAGCTCGCCGGCGAGCGCTCGGAGCAGTGCTGCGGTCTGCTTGGCTGATCGTGGCTCGACGTGACGGCCATGGCGGTAGGTCTCCTCGAGCCTCTCGAGCAGCTTCATGAGGTCCTCGACGATGTTGACCATGTCCTCGGGCTTCTTGCGCATCGCCTTCGACACCGATGGAGTCGGATCGAGCACGCTGACCTGGATCGCCTGGTCACCTCTGCGTCCCTGCACCAGCCCGAACTCCACCCGGGTGCCGGACTTGAGGCTCGTCACCGTGGCCGGGAGCGCGTCGGAGCGGACGAACACGTCCCCGCCATCGTCGGTGGTGAGAAAGCCGAAACCCTTCTCGGTGTCGTACCACTTGACCTTGCCCGTTGCCACTGTGAACCTCGCGAGAGTTGTGCGTCGAACGCTGACGCGACCAGAACTGCGGTGAGCCCGCTTCGGGCAGTCACCCAGACTACCGCCTCAGCGGAACCGCTCAGGCGCGGCAAGCAGCTCGTTCATCGATCCCGACCTGAAGCCGGCCGGATCGACCGCGGCAGCAGGGAATCCGCAGCCGGTCACCGCGTCCACGACGGCGGCCCCCAGCTCGTGGGACCCGAAGATCGTCTCGACCAGCGCGGCGTCGAGCTCAACGCTGGCTCGGTCACCCAAGTCCCGGACCCTGAGGTCGCGCATCTCCAGTCCGCGCTCGGCGAGCAGGGTCCGCAACGCGACCTCGGCGCTCTCCACGCGGGCCAACCGTGTCGGGCTGACCTCGATGCCGTAGGCGATCCGCGACGACAAGCAGGCGGCAGCTGGCTTGTTCCAGGTCGTGAGGCCCCACCGTCGCGAGACGAGGCGGATCTGGGCCTTCGTCAGGCCGGCGTCCAGCAGCGGCGTCACGGTGCCCCGCTCGGATGCCGCCCTGATGCCTGGCCGGAAGCCGGCGCGCGCGTCGTCGGCGTTGGTTCCGGTCACCACCGCCGCGAGCCCCAGCTCGGCTGCCAGCGGGCTCAGCACGTCGACGAGCTCGGCCTTGCAGAAATAGCAGCGGTCGCCCGCGTTCGCGCGATATCCGTCCCGCTCCATCTCGTACGTCGGTGGGGTCAGATGGCGTACTCCGAGCTCCCGCGCGTACGCCTGAGCTGCGTCGAGCTCAGCGACGGGGAGGCTCGATGACACGGCTGTGACGGCCACGACGCGTTCGGTCCCGAGCGACCGAACGGCCGCCGCGAGAAGGAAGGCCGAGTCGGCACCACCGCTGAAGGCGACTGCCACACTCACCAGCCCACGCAGACACGAATCCAGATCCGCCAGCCGAAGCCTCAGGACGCGCTCCGCCCGCGCCTCCTCCAAGGTCACGCCCAGGTCGAAACCGACGACGGGCTCAGGGGTCACCACTAGACTGTAGCGAGACCGACCGGGTGGCCCTGCCTCGGTCGTGCTGATGTCTTGCGGAGTCGGAGCGGAGGTTGCCCGTGGTGAGGCACATGGTGGCGACGTTTGCCGCCGTGTGCGCTCTCGTGGCCACCTCGTCTCTCGGCGCTGTCGGCTCTCCCGGCCCTCCTGGTCGCGCTGACCAGGCGCCTGCCGTGCCGGTCAGCGACGCCCCGAGCCGCCTCTACCTCGTGGTGCTGCGTGACGTGCCGTTGGCGACGTACGCCGGCACCATCAGCGGCTATGCCGCGACCATCCCTACGAAGGGCACCCGATTCGCGGCTGCGCGGCCGACGGTGCGCGCTTACCGCGCCTTGCTGGAGAGCCGGCAAGACGGTGTGCTCAGCTCCATCGGCGAGGCCCGCGTCGTGTACTCCTACACCACGGTTCTCAACGGGTTCGCCGCCATGCTCACCGAGGCCCAGGTCAAGCAGCTGTCCATGATGCCTCAGGTGCTGACCGTCGAGCGCAGCACCAAGCAGCACCTCGACGGCGCCTCGTCCCCGGCTGCCTCGGTCGACGACCTCACAGCGCCTGGACGCTGGTCACAGGTCGGGGGACCGGCGAACGCCGGGCGCGGCGTCGTGATCGCGATGATCGACTCCGGGATCTGGCCCGAGAACCCATCCTTGGCGGGTCTACCGACCGACGCCCAGATGATGGCCCAGCGCTACCCCGGCTTCACGGGCGCCTGCCGGCCGGCCGAACGCTGGCCGGCCGAGACGTGCGACGCCAAGGTCGTGTCGGCACGTTATTTCGTGGAGGGCTTCGGTGCCGATTCTCTCTCCAACTCCGAGTACCTCTCGCCTCGGGACGCCCACGGCCACGGCTCGCAGACCGCAGGCATCGCCGCGGGCAATCCTGGCGTGGCGGTGACTGTCGGTGACCAGGACTTCGGCCGCATCTCAGGTGCGGCACCCGCTGCGGGAGTGGCCGTCTACAAAGCCTGCTGGCTGGCTCCGGATCCCGATGACGACGGTTGCACGACGGCCGACACGGTCAAGGCCGTCGACCAGGCCGTCAGCGACGGGGTGGATGTCCTCAGCTACCCCATCAGTGGCGACGAGGGCGCCGTCACCGACGTGGTCGAGCTGGCGTTCCTCCACGCGTCGGGTGCTGGCGTCTTCGTCGCGGCGTCTGCTGGCAACACGGGCCCTCGACCTGGCGGCGTCACACACGTGAGCCCCTGGGTCACCACAGTCGGGGCAACCGACCCACTCGCGCGGCGCGGCGATGTCGTCCTCGGTGGCGGCAGGCATCTCGAGGGGATGATGATCCCCGGTCGTGCTATCCGCGACCGGAGACTGGTGTATGCCGCCGACGCCCGGGTGGCAGGGGTGTCGAGACGCGAGGCAGCCTTCTGTCTCCCGAACTCCTTGGACGCAGGCGTGGTCGATGGAGCCGTCGTGCTGTGCGACCGCGGCGTCAATGCTCGCCTCGACAAGAGCACGACGGTTCAGCAGTCAGGCGGATCCGCCATGGTGCTCGCCAACACCGGACGCGGGGCTGCCGCAGCCGACCTCCATGCCGTGCCGACGGTCCACCTCGACGTCGCCCAGGGCGACACGGCGAAGGCCTACATCGACCGGAGCCGGGCACCAACAGCCTCGGTCGTCCCCCGCCCCGACTTCACGAGGGCGCCAAGCGTCGCGCGCTTCTCCGGTCGGGGACCGGTCATGTCCACGGACGAGGGCGTGCTCAAGCCTGACATCACCGCCCCCGGGGTGAGCGTCCTGTCCGCGGTTGCTCCGCCAGCCGACTTCGGCCGGCTCTGGGACTTCGACTCCGGTACGTCTATGGCGACGGCCCACATCGCGGGCCTCGCAACGATGATTCGGGCGCAGCACCCTCGCTGGTCCCCCGCTGAGGTGAAGTCAGCACTGTCGACGACGGCGTCCTCCCTCTCGACCGCGGAGAGCCCGCTCGATCAGGGCGCCGGGGGGGCAAACCTCCGTCGGATGTTGGACCCCGGGCTCGTCTATGACGTCACGATGCCCGACTGGCTCGGCTACCTGCGCGGCCTCGGCCTGTCCTATCACGGCAGCCAGAGCGGCCGCGTCGAACCACTGGACCTCAACCTGCCGACGATCCTCGTCGACGACCTCGTCGGCGGCGCCACCGTGACACGAACCGTCACGAACGTCTCGACGCGTACCGAGACGTACGTCGCCCGGGTCGACGGAGTCAGAGGCGTCGACGTCTCGGTGGCGCCGAGCTCGATCCGGCTGGCCGCTGGAGACTCCGCGACGTTCACCGTGTCGTTCAGCGCGCGACGCCTGGCACGGTACGGGCGCCACGTCACCGGGTCGCTCACGTGGCGAGGGTCCCTCGGACATCGCGTGACGAGCCCTGTCGTCGTACGCGCGGAGTACCTGCGAGCGCCCCCGGAGGTGAGTGGCACTACCAAGGAGCGCTCTGTCGACGTGACGGCGATGGCAGGTGTCACCGGCACGCTCGACGCCACGGTGGAGGGGCTCGTGGGGGCAACCCCCACCGACCTCGTCCTCGAGCCGGGACCCTTTGACCCTCGATCGCCCGAGGTGAGCCCTTCGGCCGCAGGGCAGACGTACGCCGTGCCTGACGACACGGGCGTCGCGCGCTTCGAGCTCCACATCGCGCGCGACGTCGACGACCTCGACGTGTACGTCTACCGCGACTCGCGCCTCGTCGCGAAGGCAACCTCGGCCACTGGCGACGAGGTGCTCACTGTGGTGCGCCCGCCGGCCGGCAGCTATGACGTGTACGTCGTCTCGGTGTCCTCCGACGATGCCGGCCCCTCGCGGGCAAAGCTCACCGGCTGGGTCGTGACAGGCGACTCCGGTCAAGGGGCGACGACCGCCCCGGACCCACTGACCGTCACCGGCGACCGGGACGTCGACATCACCGTACGCTTCGGGCGGCTGGACCCGGCCCAGCGCTGGTTCGGCTACCTCGACTACGCCGACTCGTCACGTCGTACCTATCTCACCATCGAGTAGCCCATACCGAGCAGCGTCAGGCGTCGCGCTTGACGAACGATGTCGCACCGGCTGCGAGAACGAGAATGACGCCGAGCCAGAACACGATCACGGCCGCGCCGATGCTCCACACCTCGCCGTTCCCGAAGCCGGCTATCGCCTCGTACGGGTCGAACATCGAGCGGCGGCCTGCCGACGACGGCAGCAGGTTGGTGAGCTTGCCGATGCCACCCCCTGTCGTTTCGCTGATCGCCAGGGAGACGCCGTAGATGATCGGCTCGACGACGAGCGGCCACGTCAGGGCAGCCACGATCGCGCCTGTCTGGTTGCGCAGCAGGGCTGCGAGCCCCATCCCTGCCACGGCGAACCCGACGCAGTAGCCGGTGTAGTTGAGCAGCGGCCGGACCAGGTGCGACCCGAACTGAGGATTGTCGAGCAGCAGCCAGGTGATCGCCATGCCGAGCAGCAACGTGATGGCGATGCTGGCGAGCACCCACGCGACGAGCACGACACACTTGGCGGCCAGGACCGCGACGCGGTCCGGGATCGCTGACAGCGTTGCCTTGTTGGTGCCGTAGCGATACTCGTGGCCGACAGCCATCACCCCCATCACGGCGTAGAACGGGGCTGCCATCACCGGGATGAATGGCCCCGAGGCACCGGCCAGGACGATGTACGTCGTCACTTGGTCGACAGAGTCGAACTCGTCGTCGAGGTCGGCCGCGCTGATGCTCAGCCCCATGAGCAGCGTGATGCCGAAGGTCAAGGCGATGGCAAGAGCCGACATCCAGTAGCTGGAACGGATCGTGCGGATGCGCATCCACTCATACCTGAGTGCGCCGGTCATGCGGTGTCTCCGTCCCGGCGACTGCCGTCCTGGCTCGTGCCGGTGTCGTGGGGAGGTGGCGGTGGCGCGCCGTAGCCCGGCGGCGGCTGGCCGTACCCGCCCTGCTGACCTGGCTGACCGCCGTACCCGCCCTGCTGACCTGGCTGACCGCCGTACCCGCCCTGCTGACCTGGCTGACCGCCGTAGCCACCCTGCTGACCTGGCTGATCGCCGTAGCCACCCTGAGCCCCATAGCCCTGCTGGCCCATCATCGGACCCCCGAATGCGGCCCCCTGGTTGCCGAACCCCATCGAGGCCCTGAACTCCTCCGACGCGCCGGTGGCGTCGAGGAACGCCTCCTCGAGCGTCGCCTCTCGGTTGGACAGCTCGAAGACGCGGACACCGAGCTCGTGAGCGAGTCCGCCGACTCTGTCGGAGTCCATGCCCGTGATGGCGAGCTTCCCGTCCGGCTCCGTCACGACAGCCGCTTTGCGAGCCCGCAGCTCACGTGTCATGAGCTCAGCGTTCTCGACGCGGATCAGTACGGCGTTGCGGTTGCTCGTGGAGATGAAGTCGCTCATCTTGCCGCTGGCGATCAATGTGCCGCGTCCCACCACGACAAGGGAGTCGGCCATCAGCGCCATCTCCGAGAGCAGGTGACTCGACACGAAGATCGAGCGCCCCTGTCCGGCCAGGGTCTTGAGCATGTTGCGGAGCCAGTGCACCCCCTGGGGGTCGAGACCGTTGGCCGGCTCGTCGAGGATCAACGTGCCAGGGTCGCCGAGGAGCGCGGTGGCGAGTCCGAGACGTTGACCCATACCGAGGGAGAACGTCTTCGGCTTGGCGTTCGCGACGTCTCCGAGCCCGACCAGGTTGACCACGTCGGTCACCCGGCTGTTCGGGATGCTGTTCGAGGCGGCCAGCATGCGCAGGTGGTTGACCGCCTTGCGGGTCGGGTGGAACGGCTTGGCGTCAAGGACGGATCCGACCTGGCGGAGTGGCTGCTTGAGCTCGCGGTAGGGGACGCCGTCGTACGTGGTCACGCCCTCGCCGTTGTCCAGCCCCAGCATGAGCCGCATCGTCGTGGACTTGCCGGCGCCGTTCGGGCCGAGGAAGCCGGTGACCGACCCCGGCACGACATCGAAGGACAGACCGCGGACGGCCGCCTTGCTCCCGAATGTCTTGCTCAGACCCCGCGCCTGGATGAGCGCCATATCGCAGACCCCTCTCGATGTCCGGGCAATCTTGTCATGGCCGCGGGCCACGGCTCGCGTGGACCCGACGACCAGGAACGCAGCACCATCCCACGGACTCAGAGCATGGATGGCGGTACCCGCTTTGCCGGAGGTCACTAGTGTGGACACCAATGAGGTCCTCGATGGCGGCGCCGCGCACACTCACCCAGATGTTTCGTGAGCGCGACGACCCCCGGCTCGTCGAGCTCCTGCTCGAGCGACCCGATCTCGCCGTTCCCGACCTCACCGGCTTCTCACAGCTGGCTTCGCGCGCAACGACGCGGCACTCCGTGGGTGCTGCCGTCGACCAGCTGAACGCCTTCGAGCTCTGGGTCGCGGGGCGGGTGAGCGTGCTTTCGAGCTTCGAGGTCGCAGACCTCGCACCTGCCGGACTCGATCCCGGAGATCTGGCGGCGGCCGTGGAACGCCTGCTCACCCTTGGGCTGGTGTGGGGAGGCGACGGCAACCTGCGGCCCGTGCGTGCACTGAGCGCGACCCTCGGCAGCGCAGCAGCTCTGAGCGGGCCGCCGCCCTCGCAGCCACCGACCTTTGTAGAAGCGGGCGGGATCAGCCCCGCCACGGTGACCAAGGTCGCCGCGGGTTCGGCCTTCGAGTTCGTACGCCGGATGGATGTCCTGGTCGAGCACTGTGACCAGCAGCCGGTGCGCCTGATTCGCTCAGGAGGCGTTGCCCAGCGCAACGTGCGCGTGGTGGCTGACCTCCTTGACGTGCGACCGACGATGGCTGCCACCTATCTGGAGCTCGCGCGGGCGTCGGGGTTGTTGGGTATCTCCGGCGACACCAGCCAGGAGCTCCTGATGCCGTCGACGGTCTTCGACAGCTGGCAGACGGCAGAGCTTGCCGACCAGTGGGTGCTGCTCGCCGAGACATGGCTCGACCGGCACCCGGCCTCTGGGCCCGGTTGGGTCAAGCGACTGACGTTGGCAGCGTTCGGCGATCCCGCCGACGGACTTGCGGTGCCTGCTGGCGAGGTAGCGGCTTGGCTCGACTGGCAACGGCCGCGACGGCCGAGCCGGTCTCAGCAGCAGGTTGTCCAGGTCCTCGACCAGGCATCGGCGCTGGGCGTCACAGGTCTGGGGGCCCTGGCGTCGTACGCGCTGCCTCCCGACGCCACACCCCTCTCCGATCTGTTGCCCGGTCGGGTGGGCCACATCCTGGTCCAGGCCGACTTGACCGCGATAGCGCCCGGCCCGCTGACGGCTGAGGCCGCTCACGACATCGGTGCCATGGCAGAGATCGAGTCACGGGGTGGCGCGACGGTCTACCGGTTCACCGTGGCGTCCTTGCAGCGAGCCCGCAAGCTGGGATGGAGTACCGCGGAGATGCTGCAGACGCTCGAGGAACGCTCGCAGACAGCACTTCCGCAGCCACTTCGCTATCTGGTGGCCGATCTGGACCGCCCCGACGTCGCTCGACCCTCGCACGTGTCCGCTGTGCACCAGCCGCCATCGAGCGGATCCGCGCGACCCGTCCATCGCGCACCGTTGCGGGGAGCCGTTGAGCATGCGGGAGACCCCTCGATGTCGGGCTCGCTGGACATCGAGGAGGCGAGGGCCATCGTTGTCCGGCTGCGGGTGGAAGAGCTCGACACCGGCAGCGTCGGGGCATCGACTGCCACGTTCGGAGACGTGTTCGACAGTCCACTGACCACGCTGCGCGAGGCGGTCGAGACGCGTGAGGTCGTGTGGTGCGGGTACGTCGACGCCGCCGGGCTGCGCACCGAGCGACTCGTCAAGGTCGTCGCCGTCGACGAGGGCTTGGTCGAGGCCCGGGACGCAACGACAGAGGATGCCATCAGCCTCCCCCTGCGACGGATTACGGCCGCACACATCCTCCGCACCGGATCGTAAGGCCCTTTCCGCGACCCAGGCATTACCCGACAAGCATCCTGGGCCCTTACGATGGGGGCGTGGACTTCGTTCGTTACGCCGACTTGGCGGCCAGCCTGGTCAACTGCCCCGTCGACACCCACGAGGACCTCGCTGCCTACCTCCAGCGACGTCAGTGGCTGCTTCGGCAGGTCGAGGAACGCGACCTGGCCCCCGTCAGGAGGTTGAGGCGGGAGCTTCGGCCGGTCTTCGAGGCGTCAGACGCAGGTGACGAGGCCGAGGTGGTCTCGCACGTCAACGCGCTGTTGGAGAAGTACCCGGTGTCACCGCATATCGCGGGCCACGACAGCGAGACGTGGCACCTTCACGTCGCCGAACGCGGTTCTACCGTCGCCGCATTGATCACCGCCGAATGCGTGATGGGGCTGGCGATGCTCGTCGTCGACTTCGGAGCCACCCGGCTCGGTGTCTGCTCATCGAGGCACTGCACCAACGTCTTCGTCGACACGTCGCCCAACTCCTCTCGACGATACTGCTCAGATCGCTGCTCCTCGAGAGCCAACGTGGCTGCCTACCGGGCACGCCAGAGAGCCGAGACCCGCGTATGACCGACGGTCCCCTGATCGTCCAGTCCGACAAGACCCTGCTCCTCGAGGTCGACCACCCGCGTTCCCGCGACTGCCGGCGCGCAATCGCGACCTTCGCGGAGCTGGAGCGGTCGCCCGAGCACATCCACACCTACCGGTTGACTCCCCTCGGGCTGTGGAACGCGCGCGCGGCCGGCCACGACGCCGAGCAGGTCGTCGACGCGCTGCTCAGCTTCTCTCGCTACCCCGTCCCGAACGCCTTGCTCGTCGATATCGCTGACACGATGGGGCGCTATGGTCGTCTACGTCTCGACAAGCACCCCACGCATGGACTCGTGCTGACCAGCCGTGATCGCCACGTCTTCGCGGAGATCGTCCGCAGCAAGCGGATCGCGTCGATGCTCGGCGTACAGGTCGACGACACCTCCGTCATCGTGCACGCGTCGGAACGGGGAAACCTCAAGCAGGCACTGCTGAAGCTCGGCTGGCCGGCCGAGGACTTCGCCGGTTACGTCGATGGAGAGGCGCACGCCATCGCCCTCCGGCAGGATGGCTGGGCGCTGCGTCCCTACCAGACCCAGGCAGTCGAGCAGCTCTGGCACGGCGGATCGGGTGTCGTCGTGCTGCCGTGCGGGGCGGGCAAGACCTTGGTCGGTGCTGCCGCGATGGCGCAGGCCAAGGCGACCACGCTCATCTTGGTGACCAACACCGTCTCGGCCCGGCAGTGGAAGGAGGAGCTGATCCGGCGTACCTCGTTGACCGCCGAGGAGATCGGCGAGTACTCCGGCGCCGTGAAGGAGGTCCGGCCCGTCACGATCGCGACGTACCAGGTGATGACGACGAGGCGCAAAGGTGTGTACACCCACCTGGAGCTCTTCGATGCTCGCGACTGGGGGCTGGTGATCTACGACGAGGTGCACCTGCTGCCTGCACCGATCTTTCGAATGACGGCGAACCTCCAGGCGCGCCGACGGGTCGGGCTCACCGCGACTCTCATCCGCGAGGACGGGCGTGAGGGAGACGTCTTCTCACTCATCGGACCGAAACGCTTCGACGCGCCCTGGAAGGACATCGAGGCGCAGGGTTACATCGCGCCGGCAGAGTGCGTCGAGGTGCGGGTCTCGCTCACCGAGGGCGAGCGCTTCGTCTACGCCACCGCCGAGGCAGAGGACCGCTACCGGCTCGCCGCCTCCTGTGCGAGCAAGAACCTCGTCGTCGACCAGCTGATCTCGTTGCAGCCGGACGAGCAGACCTTGGTCATCGGGCAGTACATCGACCAGCTCGACGACCTCGCCGAGCACCTCGGCGCGCCACTGATCAAGGGCGAGACACCGGTCAAGGAGCGGGAGCGGCTCTTCGCGGCCTTCCGCACGGGTGAGATCTCGCTCCTTGTCGTGAGCAAGGTCGCGAACTTCTCCGTCGACCTGCCTGAAGCCACCGTCGCCATCCAGGTGTCAGGAACCTTCGGCTCGCGCCAGGAGGAGGCCCAACGGCTCGGGCGGCTGCTGCGACCCAAGGGTGACGGCCGCTCGGCCAAGTTCTACAGCGTCGTCGTCCGCGACACAGTCGACGCCGACTTCGCCCAGCACCGTCAGCGCTTCCTGGCCGAGCAGGGCTACTCCTACCAGATCGTCGACGCCGACAGCCTGCCGGCCTGACCTGGGTATCGTCCGAGCGACGGCTGGGTCGACCGGGCGGGAGCGCCCGACTTATCATGACATGCCATCCCACCACTTGTATGACGCCCTGTCACCCCCTGACTGCTCAGCGCAGTCGGCCGCGTGGCGTTGTTCCAGTTCTTAGCCTGTTTTCAGGTTTCTCTCAGGGTCAGGCTTGAGGCCGTCACCATTCGCACGTAACGTCAGGCCACTGAACGTCCGCGACGGCGCGCTCAATCCCACCCCGCCGTCCGGCCCCTGTCCGCTAGCACGCGATCCGATGGGTGGGAGCGGAGAACCCAAGTTTAGCGGCACCGTACTGCGACGAGCAGTGGTGCTCGCTCGGGGTTAAGTCATCATGTGACCGGGCGCCCTCTGCCCGAACCCGACAGCTAACTTCGCAGGCTACGGAGAGGGACTTACCCATGCGCTACACCCCGACCCACCGCGCGCCAAAGGCGACGCGTCTTACCCCCACCCGCGCCGCAGCCGCTACCGCGACGTTCGCGGCCGCAGTTGCTTCGCCCGTCTTCCTCAGCGCCGGCACTGCCGCGGCGGCCGACGACAGCACCTGGAACGCGCTCGCACAGTGCGAGTCAGGCGGTAACTGGCACATCAACACCGGCAACGGCTACTACGGCGGGATCCAGTTCTCGCAGGGTACCTGGGCCGCCTTCGGTGGGACCCAGTACGCGTCGCGCGCTGACCTGGCCACCCGCGGACAGCAGATCGCCACCGCCGAGAAGGTCCAGGACGTGCAGGGCTGGGGGGCCTGGCCGGCCTGCTCAGCGGGGCTCGGACTGACCGAGGCCGACGACTCGGGAACGTCGAACGCCTCGGATACGCGCAGGAGCGGCGGTCACCGTCACTCCCACGCCCCGACGGCTGCACCGGCCCCGACGCCTGCACCGGCCCCGACGCCTGCCCCTGCACCGGCCCCGGCGCCGAGCGGCGCCTCCTACGTCGTCAAGTCAGGCGACACGCTGTCGCTCATCGCCGACAGGGAAGGCGTTGCTGGTGGC
>JACDHG010000193.1 GCA_013821195.1 Propionibacteriales bacterium | reverse complement strand
ATCGAACGTACCTGCCAAATACTCTCGCACCTCTGCGGGCACCGTCGACGGACGCAGGCTGGACCGCCGGATACGCTCCCGGAAGCGGAAGCTCGTGGTCTGCTTGACGGCCTTGCGCACGGCCTCGTTGCGGGTCGCCGCCACGATCGCGCGCTGGACAGCAGCGAGGCGGGGAGTGCCGGAGACGTTGACGCGCGGGACACCGACAGCTTCTGCTGGGTCGAGCGGTAGGCCCAGGAACCGCAGGACGCTGCTCACCGTACCGCCGTAGTCGCTGTCCAGGTCGTCGTGGAACCACACTCCGACCTGCTCACGACCGAGGCCAGCCTGCAGTGCCGCGAGACCGGCGGCATAGTGACTCATCGCCTGGTAGTGCCACAAGTGGTGCCAGTTGTCGCCTCGTCGGCGCTGCTCGTCCGCCAAGGCGTCCAGCACGTTGTCGCACGGCTCGAACCCGCGCGCCCGCATGTAGAGGTAGCTGGAGTACGCCCGTTCAATCGGCTCCCGCAAGATCACCACGACCCGCATCTGCGGGTTAACGCGTCGGAGTTCCTCGACGGCCCGGTCGGCGTAGTACAGCGTCGACACCGAGCCATCACCGAGCGCGAGGAAGTGGTGCCGAGTGGGGTAGAGGTCGAGGTAGCGCGCCCGATCCGTCACCGCGACCCGGTTGATCGTCGCATCGTCTCCAGGACCCTTGAAGACGGCCGGTCGGCCGTGCAGGGCGAAGTAGTGCGGCTCCTTGGGCTGGGTGACGAACACGCCGGGGTGGGTGCGCAAACCCTCGACCAACCCGGTTGTCCCCGACCTCCCGGCACCCGCCACGACGAAGTTCGGCACCTGCACGTCGCTCATTGTTTCTCCGTGCGCGCACGGTCGTAAGCCGAGTCCAACAGGTCGGTCACGAGTGCTGGGGTGAACATCGCGGTGACGCGTTGTCTGCCGGCCCTCGACAGGACCGCACGCTGCTCGGCATCGGCGAGCAACAGACGGCTCTGTTCGAGCAGCGCCTGAGCATCCTCCCTGCCGACGACACGTCCGCCGGCCGGGTACGGGCCGTCGGTCACTGCCATCTGGACTCCGTTGACAGCGCACGCCACCACCGGGAGGCCGCACGCCATCGCCTCCGCGACGACCACTGCGACCGTTTCGTAACGGGACGGGAGGACGAGCAGGTCGCTGGCCCACAGGTACGGCCGGACGTCGGCCTGCTCGCCCTCCCAACGGATCGTCGTACCCCACTCGCGAGGAGCCAGCCTGCGCAGTGGCTCGGGGTCGCCCGGCCCCACCAGGACCAGCTCGGTGTCGGGGACCGGGTCGGCCTCCCATGCCGCCACCAGCAGGTCCTGACCCTTCTGCCGGGCGAGCCTCCCGACGCATAGCACGGATCTCGGCCGGGTCACCCCGGTCTCAGCACGCTGGCGTGCGCGTTCGTCGTGGTCGACCTCGTGGAAGTGGTCGACGTCGAGCGGTACGCCAAGCGGCCGGGCGGGACCTCGTACGCCGACACGCTCACCCTGGACGATCTCGTCGGTGCAATTGGCGACCAGCATGTCGGTCCGCCTGCTGGCCAGCCGTTCCCACGCCTCGGCCGCCGTGCGCATGCGCCCTTGATCGAACATGTCGAACGACCAGGCGTGCGGCTGGTAGACCACCGGGACCGCCCCCATCCCCGACAGCAGGGGCAGCCGGCCGAAGAATCCCGCGAACGCCGAGTGCAGGTGCACAACATCGGGTCGGTGCCGACCGACAGCCGACCGCAGCTGCGCTACGGCTCGCGGGAACGTAACCGGGCGCCTGCGGTCGACCGCCCAGTCGTATCGAGCAGTGCCGCACAGCGCCATGTCGGGGAAGGCAGGTGGGACGAGCATGGTCACCACGTACCCGCGACGGACCTGCTCGCTCGTGAGGTGACTCAACACACTGACGACGCCGCCCCACGAGACCTCGGAAACATGCAGCACCCGCACGTGCTCGACCCTCGCTTCTGGCAATGGAGTTGCGCCAACGTTATCTGCGCCGGGCAGTGGTGTCCGTCGAACCGCGACGTCAGTAGGCGCCACGGCGCCTGAGCACCGCGCCGATCGTTCGCATGACGATGCTCAGGTCAACCCCGAGGCGCCGGTTGTCCACGTAGTCGAGATCGTGCAGAACCGCCTCGTCCCAAGCGAGGTCAGAGCGACCACTGACCTGCCACAAGCCCGTCAGGCCCGGCTTGACCATCAGCCGGCGCTGGGCCCATTCGTCGTAGGCGTCGGCCTCGGCGACCACGTGTGGGCGCGGCCCGATCAGCGACATGTCCCCGCGGACGACGTTCCACAGTTGGGGCAGCTCGTCGATCGAGCTGCTGCGCAGAAACCCGCCCGGCGCAGTGAACCGAGGGTCCTTGCGAATCTTGAACAGCACGCCGTCGCTCTCGTTCTGCTCGGCCAGCGTCGCCTTCAGGTCCTCGGCGTCGACCCGCATGCTGCGGAACTTGTACATCGGGAACGGAATGCCGAACTGGCCGGCACGTGCCTGATGGAAAAGTGCGGGCCCCGGCGAGTCGATGCGGATCCACAGCCCGACGATCAGCAGCAGCGGCGACAGGATGACCAGGAGCACCGCTGCGGCGACGCGCTCGAAAGTCGACCAGACGAGGTTCAGCACACTACGCCGGTGAACCGCCTCGAGCTCGACGATGGTTTGGTCCCCGACGATGTGGACCGTGCTGCGGTGGGGGCGGATCCCCTCGATCCGCGTCGCAACCGCCACCGGGATGCCGAACTTGTCAAGCTCCCAGCTGATCCGGCGCAACGTGGTGCTGTGCACGGTCTCCCCGACGAAGACGACCTTGGACACGGCGAGCTCGCAGGCCGCTGGAGCGGTGTCCCTGAGCTGCCCGTAGACCTCCACACCCTCGACCTGCGTGCGGCGCTCGACCCCGCCGGGGCCATCGGTCAGCAGTACGCCGGCGATCTTGACACGTGCCTTGCGGGCGGTCCAGCGCCTGAGCGTATTGGAGACCGTGGGAAAGTCACCGACGAGGAGCACGGACTCGATCCGCCCGATCATCAGCCTCCGGCTCACTGACGGCAGACGGACCACGAGGCGCAGTGCTACGGCGAGGACACCGAACAGCGCGATGACCAGAATGCTCTGTTGCGCGGTAGCGGCTGACGAAGCAGTGAAGACCTGGATGCTGGCGACGAGCCCGACCATCATCATGGTCCGCTTGATGGTCCGGTGCCCGGATACGAGCTGGAGGGGCTTCTCGCGGTCGTTGGCGTTCCACAGCCCCGCCAACAGGATGATCACGGCGACCGCTGTCACAACATCGGCGCTGACGGCGCTGACAGCGACCAGAGCCAACCCGATGAGGGCATCGCCAATCGACAGCGTCCGGCGCAACCGGGTGACCGGGTCCGGGGCGGCGTACGACAATGCCTCGAGGAGCGGCACGTTGGTGGGCGCGAAGGTCGGCGCGCCGTCGCTGGCGCGGTCCGTCGGCATCTCCCGCGGCACGAGCGGCACAGCCGCCAGCGACTCCGCATACGAAGTCGACCCGGCTGCGATGTCGTACGTAAACTCGTCCACGTCGCCGTGCGACCGCTGCGCCGATGCGGATGCTCTCACGTTGTTCCCCAACTGTTCATCGTCTTGTTCTCCCGAGTGGCCGCCCGCCGTGCGTGGAGGGGGACCGGTCAAGTATTGACGCTCAGGAGGAGTCAGGGCACGTCTTTGATACTTCTCGTCCGGCAGTCGGAGCCAAATCTAGCATAGACACCAGAAATGCGTCACCGCCTGTGCTGAATCATTCACTCACGGTTGATGCTGTTCTGCGGTCTAGGAATTGTAGTCCTGCTGGGTGGCGCTCAGCCCGTTGCGGGCCAGGCTCTCCACCGCGTCGGCGCAGCGCTCGATGTGCAGCTCCATCGCCCGCCGGTCACTCGCGCTCATCGGTGCCAGCACGTAGTCCGCCGGAGACTGCCGGCCCGCCGGACGACCGATGCCCACCCGGATCCGGTGGAAGTCACCGGTCTTGAGCGAGGTCCGGATCGACCGGAGGCCGTTGTGGCCGTTGTCGCCGCCGCCGAACTTGACCCGGACGGAGTCCGCCGGGAGGTCCAGCTCGTCGTGCACGACGACGAGCCGCTCGGGCGCGGCGTCGTAGTACTGCAGCAGCCCGGCGACCGGACCGCCGCTCTCGTTCATGTATGACCGGGGTCGGCCGAGGACCAGCCGGGGACCGGGCAGGGGCGGAAGGCGCCCCTCGACGACGTGGGCACGCCGGGACTTGTGCGTCCGCCACGAGCCGCCCATGCGCTGGGCCAACAGGTCACACACCCGGTAGCCGACGTTGTGCCGGGTGTCGGCGTACGCCGGGCCGGGATTTCCCAACCCGACGACCACCCATGTGTCGCCGGCCATTCCGGGGAACTCCTGACCCGATCGCCTGGTGAGCCAACGCCGCAGCAGCGTCACTGCCTGTCGTCGGTGGCCTCGTCGGTGCCGCTCTCCTCGGATGTCTCGGTCTGCGTCTCGGCGATGTCCTCGTCGCTCTCGTCCCGCTCGATACCGACCTCGGCCTCGGCCTCCTCCAGCTCGGCATCGACCTCCTCAGCGGTCGGTGCCGCCGACCCGATGACGACGAGCTGCTCCTCGTCGCCGGCGAGGGTCGCACCGCTGGGAAGTGTCACGCTGCCAGCGAGGATCTGGTCGCCGACGGACAGACCCTCGATGGAGACCTCGATGGACTCGGGGATGTGGGTGGCCTCTGCCTCGACCGACAGCACGGTCGCGTCGGTGACCACCAGGGTCTCCGGGGCCGCGTCGCCCACCAGCACCACGGGGATGTCGACGACGACCTTCTCGCCGCGGCGCACGATCAGCAGGTCGGCGTGCTCGAGAAAGCCCTTGATCGGGTCGCGCTGGACCTGCTTGGGGATCACCAGCTGGTCCTTGGCCCCCTCGATCTGGATGGTGAGCAGAGCGTTGGCTCCGCTCTTGAGCGCCAGCATCAGGCCGTGCCCGGCCAGGCTGACGTGCTGCGGATCGGTGCCGTGGCCGTACAGCACCGCGGGCACCTTGTCGGCCCGACGGATCCGGCGGGCGGCACCCTTGCCGAACTCCGTGCGCGCCTCGGCCTTGAGCTTGATCTCGGACACGGGAACTCCTCGTTGCTGTCTGGCGTGGGGCGAAGCTGGCGGTGGAGCACGCTGCCGGCGCAGGGAACCGCGGGCGCGCACATCGACACGACACCACGTCGATCACGGGACCCGTGCAGGCGTCCCCTCGCCGAGGCAACCGCAGAAGTCTAGCCTCGCTCACGGGCGGTGCGAAATCGGCCGGCTGGCACCCCAGCTCAGGCGCGGCCGTCGAACAGGCTGG
>JACDHG010000192.1 GCA_013821195.1 Propionibacteriales bacterium | reverse complement strand
GGTTGTATTCGAGGTTCCTGGCCTTGCGCGCACTCGAGTTCGTGGTTGTGTACATCGCGCCGTCCACCCATACGGCCAGCACCGGTCTGACGTGGGGACGACCGTCGGGATGCACCGTCGCCAGCCAGTAGAACTGCGCGGCAGCCAGTCGCGTGCGCGCTTCACTCCACGGCAGCAGCGTCGCAGCATCGGGAGCGAGCGGCTCTGCAGACAGTGGTTGCTTCTCCGTCATAGCTGGTCTCCTTGCGTCGGTACTTCTCGCACATTGGAGCGGGGATAGCATCATGCGATGGCAGCCCGGTGCTTCCCCGTCGTCTACGCGGATGTGGTCGAGTCGACCGCGGCGTTCTACGAGCTGTTGGGCTTCGAACGGCACTTCCAGCTCCCGGCCGAAGGTGAAGCCGGCTATGTCGGGCTTCGAAGCGATGGCGGCGAGTTGGCGGTTGTCGCAAGCCAGTGGCCCCAAGATCAGTTCGGGATGCAACTTGGAACGGCTCCCCGCTTCGAGATGTTCGTGTACGTCGATGACGTGGACGGGACACTCGAGAGACTCCGAATGTCGGGGACGGACATCCTCCGGCCGGCCGAGGACATGCCCTGGGGCGAGCGTGTCGGCTACGTGTCGGATCCCGACGGGAATCCGGTCGCGGTGGCGGCGCCCGTGACCTGACGACGGACGCGACTCCGATCGCGGCTCAAGACGCCGGAGTACATCGTCGGCCCCTGGGTCACCGATCTGGCGACCTTTGTCGCCGTCGAGCGCGACCGGATCGTCGGTGCCGCGCAGCTGTGCCGCTACGCCGACGACGAGCGTGCCAGCGACAGCTACCGCAACACCGGTGAGATCGTGTGGCTGCTGTGCTGGCCCGACCATCTCGAAGCGGGCCAGGCCGTGCGCGATGCCGCGCTGGCTCACCTGGCGGCGGCAGCAACCTGACGTTCGCCGGCTGGGCGGACGAATGCAACCACGGGTCCGAGAAGATCTGCGCGGACAGAGAGGGTCGGGACCTGGCTCGTCGCCCAGGCGGGGGAGTGGCTCAAACTGAGCGGAACAACGCGTTTCCTGACCTACGCCATCGAGAACGAGCAGAGCGACCGCTGCACCCGCTATTACCCGCGGTATGGCCCGGGGCCGTCAACCGCACCGTCCACGGCTGGCGGCGCGACGGCATCCCAGCGACCGTGTCGTAGACAACTCTCGACGCGCTTCACCTGCCGGCGCGGATCCGCGGTCAGCCCCGCGAACCAACTAGGCTTCCGATGTGCACCGGTTCCGCTTCGGCTACCAGCTGGGGGAGTGCTCCGCCGAAGAGCTGCGCTCCCACTCGCGCTCTGCCGAGGACGCCGGCTTGGACGTGATCCACACCTGGGACCACGTCGTCGACGGCTGGTCCCCGCTGGCGCCGCTGGTCGCGATGGCCGAGTGCACGACTCCGCTCCGGGTGTGCCCGCTGGTCCTCAACAACGACTTTCACCACCCGGTCCATCTCGTCCGGGAGCTGGCCAGCATCGACCATCTCAGCGGAGGCCGTCTGGAGGTTGGCATCGGCGCGGGGCACTCATTCCCCGATACGGGGCCATCGGTCAAGACTTCGACCCGCCCGCGGTCCGCAAGGCCCGAATGGCGGAGGCGGTCGAGATCCTGCGCAAACTCCTCGATGGCGAGGAGGTCAGCTTTGCGGGCGAGCACTACCGCCTCCCGAGGGTGCAGACGATGCGGTCTCGACAAGACCGAGTTCCGCTGCTTGTCGGCGTCAACGGCAGACAGGCGCTGGCGCATGCGGCCGGCCACGCCGACATCATCGGCTTCACCATGCTCGGGCGAACCCTCGAGGACGGACAGCGCCACGAAGTGCGTTGGCAACCTGACCGACTCGACGCGACGATCGCCTACTTCCGACAACAAGCGGGTAACCGGTGGCCACGACTGGAGCTCAACGCCTTGGTGCAAGCGGTCGTCGTCAGCAACGACCGGCGGGAAGCGGCCCAAGATGCGGCCGCAAGGGTCCCCGCCCTGCGCGTTGACGACGCACTTGTCACTCCCTTCCTCGCCCTCGGTACGCACGACCAGATCGCCGAGCACCTTCTGGCCTGCCGGGAACAATGGGGGATCTCCTACTTCAGCGTCCGCGATATCGCCGAGTTCGCCCCAGTCATCGAGCGCCTCAGGCGTGTCGACGCTCAGCTTTGAGCGCTGCCGACGATCGCGCGGCGGGCAGCCGGGACAAGTTCACCGGCGGCGATCAGCAGTACCTGCGCGACGTGCAATACAGCGATCCCGCCAAGCTCACGGCGCGGGCCAACCTGCACATCCGCTACGGCACCGCAACAGTGGCCTGGTTCCCCTGGGTGGCGGCGGAGATCGACTGGCCGACGCACGCAGATGTCCTCGAGGTCGGTAGCGGACCAGGCTGGCTGTGGGCCGAAGCGGCGGCGGGTCGCCAACCACATGCTCTACCACGTTCCTGACCCGGCCAGGGCAGTCGCCGAGTTCGCAAGACTGCTCCGGCCCGACGGTTCGCTCATCGCGGCAACCTCGAGACCCCGGCATCTGCGCGAGCTGTGGGAGATCCGCTCGCAGGTCTTCGGCCTTCCCGCGGCGAGCGAAACGACGCAAGCGTTCGGATCGGTGACCGGGGACGCGATCCTTCGCCGAAGCTTTGCCAGGGTGGAGTGGCGTGACTACGACGACGAGCTCCGCTGCACCGACCCTGATGATGTCGTCGCCTTCATCACGTCGATGCCACCCGCTGAGGACGCTTCGTCCGAGGAGCGCAGGGATCTTCGCCGGGCTGTGGAAAGCCGGTTCAACGCCGGCGGCGGTGTGTTCCCGGTCTCGAAACAGACGGGCGTCTTCCTTGCGCGTGTCCCGCTCACGTGACCAGCCCTCCAACTGCAGGACCTGCCTCAGAGCGCCGGGCAGTTGATGCGCGCCGCTGCCAACTTGGGCTATCCCTGAGCGACGTCTGGATGCGGGATTGCGCGCAGGTCGAGGTCGGCGATTCCGTGGAAGTCGCCGGGATTGCAGGTGTAGAGCGGCAAGTCGTTGGTGATCGCCGTGGCAGCAATCATGGCGTCGTAGGTCCGCGCCTGAGCCTTGCGTCCGGCCCTGCGAAGCGAAGCGGCCACCCGACCGAAGGCTCGGGCTGCATCGGCATCGAACGGAAGAGGGTCGAAGTCAGTCTCAGCCTGTTGCAAGTGAGCCTGGCGGGCCGCACGTTCGTCTTCGCTCGTGGCAACAAGCGGCCCAACAGAGAGTTCGGCGAGCGTGACGGCGGTGATGAGGGGCTCGACCGGCATGGCGGCGTCCGTGAGTCGCCCGAGGAGGATGACAGTGCTCGTGTCGAGCACACCTCTGGGGAGGCGTTGCCCCTCGGTCACAGCGTGCTGTCGAGGGCAGCGTCGATGTCGGCGCGCAGCGCACCCGGGTCGACCGGGGGGAGCCGCACTCGTCGCTGGATCAACACCGCTGCGGACACCGCCGGCCGCAACGGCCGAAGTTCCGCCACTGGCGTTCCTGAGCGGGTGACGGTGATGCGTTCTCCTGCTGCCACCCGATCGACCACATCGCCGCCGTGGTTACGGAGTTCTCGGATCGACACGTCTGCCATGACGAAGACTGTATCACGCGTGATACACTGCGCACTGATCCTACGGCGGCAAACGGCTTGGTCGACGAGCTGATACGAAAGATCGTGTCACGCCGGATGGGATCGCTGCCGTCGACCGCCTTCACACCGATCGCGTCGACGTGCACCTCAGCCCGCCGGCTGACTATCGTGACAACACCGGGCACGTCGCCTTGCTCGACACGGGCGGCCATCACGTCGTGCATGCGGCCGAGCCCGGCTTGGGACAGCCCACTGGTGCTCATCCACCTATCCACTCCATCACCCTCACATCCGTCCCCTTATGACGACCGTGCGGCGACGCGGCGCTGCCTTCGGCGGAGCCGCGGAAGCTATCAACCGCGATACTTGACGAGTTGCGGACGCGGAGCCGGATCCTGCGCGTAGCTCGGTCGTCGGCCGGTGAGAAGGGAGTTTGCGGTGACGGAGGCAGGCGAGTCTGACGCTGGGCTCTGGCCGCTGGCGGATCTGGTGACGCCAATGGCGCTGCGCGTGGCGGCGACGTTGCGGGTGGCCGACCACATCACACGGGGCCTGCGTACTGCGTCGGAGATTGCCGAGGTCCTGCAGGTCGACGCCGACGCACTCGATCGCGTGCTGCGACATCTCGTCACAGTGGGCGTGCTCAGCCGTGACGATGCGGGCCGGTACGCGCTCACCGCTCTGGGCGAGTCGCTGCGCGACGACCACCCCTCCGGAATGCGGGCACTGCTGGACATCGAGAGCGCGATCGGTCGGGCCGACCTCTCCTTCGTCCACCTGTTGCATTCCGTGCACACCGGTGAAGCTGCGTTTCCCGTGCACTTCGGCCGCCCCTTCTGGGATGACCTGGCAGCGGACCCCATCCGCACAGCGTCCTTCGACGCGCAGATGGGCGCTGACGTCGCGGCGTGGGCACCGCCTGTCGTCGCGTCCTACGACTGGGGGTCGCTGGAGGACGTGGTCGATGTCGGAGGCGGCAACGCAACCTTGCTGATGGCGATGCTGCGCGCGTACCCAGCGCTTCGGGGCACCGTCTTCGACCAGCCGGACACCGCTGAGGCCGCGCGGCAGGCGTTGGCTGCCGCGGGTCTTGCCAACCGAGGCGATGTCGTGTCCGGGAGCTTCTTCGATCCGCTGCCGCCGGACGCCGGGGGCTACGTGCTCTCGGCAATCCTGCACGACTGGGACGACGAGGCGGCCCAGGCAATCCTGCGGCGCTGCGCGGAAGCGGCGGGGTCAGACGGCCGCGTGTTCGTCGTGGAGAAGACGGGGGCCGACGGCGAGTCACCGCGCACGGATATGGACCTGCGGATGCTTGCCTACTTCGGTGGCCGTGAGCGTGGCGTCGCCGAGCTCACGGCCACCGCCGCGGCATGCGGACTCCGCGTCGTTGCAGTCCATTCCGCAGCCGACCTCTCGGTCGTCGAACTCGCCGCTGCCTGACGCCCGGCGTCACGTGCCGGTGGAGCTGCGAAGAGACGCAGTAGCTGAAGAGGCGTGTAGTAGCGATGCAACGTTGCAGACTCTGGTTCGAGTACGGCCAGCCTGACGATCGCCGATGCATCCAGCTGTCGCCCGCTCAGCGCTCATCGTTGCGCAGGCGAGCCAGCATCTCGGATGCAGTCGGTTGGTCGGCGGGGGTGGTCAACGAGTCAAGGAAATCGTCGAGTTGAGCGGTCGCGGGGGTGATGTCACCGGCGGCTCGAAGTTGATCCAGCGTCCTGCGGTCAGGCAGCGGCGCGAGAACGGCCACTCGCCGCCCTCGGTCGGTGACCTCGATCG